>JAEXOD010000190.1 GCA_023447335.1 Bacteroidota bacterium | reverse complement strand
GTAATATGGGAAGCATTTAGACAAGTTAGTGAAGGCTTAAATAGGGGATACGAAGGAACAGGTTTAGGTTTAACAATTGCAAAAAAAATTATTCAACTATTACAAGGTAATATTGAAGTAAAAAGTGAGGTTGGTGTTGGTACCGAGTTCACAGTTCAAATTCCTTTATATGACGAAGAAGAAACGGCAGTTTTGGATAAAGTGGTTGAAGTTATTGAAGCTCCTACAACGGAAGAAGATATAACTAATAAACTTGATGCAAAAAAATTACTTTATGTTGAAGATGATGCTATTAATAGAAGTGTTGTAAAAATATTTTTAAGAAAATTATTTAAAGTTTATACTGCTGAAGATGCAAGAAGTGCGATGGAGATGATTACAATTGAAAAATTTGATTTAATCTTAATGGATATAAATTTAGGTGTGGGTATGAACGGCATGGATATAACCAGAGAAATTAGGAAAATTGACCATTATAAAAATATTCCTATAGTTGCGGTTACTGCTTATACTTCTGACGTAGATAAGGATGAATTTTTGAATGCCGGATGTACTCACTATATTACTAAACCGTTCGACCGAAAAACTTTGGTTGATAATCTACAAAATTTAATTTCATTAAGTTAAAATAAGATTAGTTTAAGCACGGATAAGATTAATTTGGGTTGTTACAAAACTTAAGATATTTTGTTATCCTTTCATTTTGCTACAACCCATGTACTTAAGCATATAAACTAATTAATAATTATTATTTTTATAATTTCACCTTTCTTAGGCAATAATATCTAAAAAAATTATTTTGATAATTTAGCAGAAACTTTGAATAAACTATCATTTAATAAAGCAATAAAATTTAATTCATCGGTTTTATAATCAAATAATTCATATCCTCCTATCCAATTATAAAGCTTGCTTTCTTTATCATTTAATATAGTCTTAAATCCACTTCCCTCGTTTACCATTATATATAAGTTTTTATCATCTCTTGAATATTGAGCAAATTTAATATCATCGTAAAAATTACTATCTTTTTCGTTTATTGAGTAAACTCTTTTATTTTCCACTACACCTCCAATAACAAGATCTTTACCGGTAAAGCTAAAAAAGTAAAATAATAAATTGTCATATTCTTTTTGTTTTATACCTTCTTTTACTAAGAAAAATTTATCGTTCTGTTTTGCGGCAAAAACTACACTATTATCTTTAGGATTAAAAATAGGATAAAAAACTTGGTCATAAATTTCACTTTCTTTTGAATTTATTACCATACTCATTTTCCCGTCAGATTTATAAACACCATAAACAACGGTTTTTCCGTCATAGCTGAGATAGGGGAGTGAAACTTTTTCGTGATTGCCAATACTCTTACCATCATGATAAATATGCCATTTCCCATTCATCTTAGCTGCAAAAACATAATGCTCGCCGGTTGAGTCAGTAATAAGCGAATTTTTCATTACCTCATCAAATATACCTATCTGCGTACCGTTATGAACTACGTAACGTTCTGTAACCTTGGCATAATTTTTCTTGTAATCATTATATACATATTCGGCACTATAATAATAATTTTTTCCGTCTTTAGAAATAATAGTTGTATCAATTGACCCATATCTACCTTCGGCAACATTGTTTTTCACAAATATTGTATGCAAAGTTGAATCTTTTGCAACGAATATAAAATTATCACCGGAATAATCAAATTTTAAAGTATTTTCAAATATATCATAAAAAGTCTTTTGTTCTTTACCGTTAATAATCGGAGTTTTACTTATATCTTTATAAATTATATGTCCTACATTTTTACCGTTGCCGGAAAAAACAACATCACCGGAAATTAATTCGTATTTTTTTGATTCTTTACCGTTTAATACTAAGCATTGTGAATTATTTGCAAATGCAGTGTAAGCATACGATTTTCCGTCAGGGCTAAATATAGGATCACTTACATTCTCATATTTTTTTTCTTCTTTAGTGTTGTATACAATAAACTGTTTGTCTTTATTCCCCACACGGTAAATGAAATTTTTTGAGTCTGCGGAAAATATTGGACCATACTGAATTACATCGTAATACTTCCCGATTTTGCCGTCATAAATAATAGCATATTTATTATCTTTCATTACAACACCGCAGTAATGTTTACTATCGTTGCTGAATATAATAGCACTTACATAATCAAACGGCTGACTTTTTTTGTTGTTTTCTACAATATAATATTTTTCATACTGTTGGAGTACATAAATAACCCTTTTTGTATCCGGACTAATGGTTAATAAATCCTTTTGGAATTCTTCCCAATCAATTTGGGTTATTAATGTTTCGGTAAAAAAATCCGGAGCAGACTCTTGTGCAGAAATAATATTAAAGCTAATAAAAAAGAAAAAAACTGCGCAAAAAAGACGAAAAGATTTCATAAAAATATTCCTAAATAATAATGAAAAATGGAATTATTAAAAGATGAATTATTTTAAAAATTTAAATAATAAGTTAAATATATTTCACCTAATTGTCAAAAGGGATAAACTAAACAGAGCTAGAGTTGGAAAGTATTAATAACAATTTAAGTAAAGTAAATTGCATGCAATAACAGTTTTTCAATTACTTATACAAAAATATTAATTCATAATTAACTAATGCAAAATGACAACTAATTATGTGAAAACTATTTATAATGAAACAAAGGGCTGAATAAGTTTGTTATGATTAACATTGATAAATTGAAATAAAAATATTATGTCTTGAACCATTAGTAATAAATATTCTTCCAGTATTTCTAGATATTTCTACTATAATCATATTTCATTTTCTAAAAATTAGGCAAATGCACTTTTAACGTTGTTTTGTGAATGCATGAAAAATTTTTCATTTTCTTTGAATTTTTATTTCATGTCAGTAATTAAGTCCACCTCTTTTTTGGTCGTTTTTTTTATAAGATATTAGAAGTGAAATAATAATCAAAATTGACAATCGTTTTTCTATTTTTAGATTTCAATTACTTCCCAAATTTCTCGGTCTATTTCGCTTAAATACTTATCAAATCTATCTATATGAATTGCAATACATAAAAAATCCGTTGCTCGCGATAACCCGACATAAACCATTTTTGCAGATTTTTTTACACGCTCTCCGCTTTGTAAGTGATTTATTGGTTTGCCTAAAAACTGTTCAGCTAATCTCTCGGATTCGTACGATTTTGCGTTTTCTCCTCTTCCATCCTTATAATAATATGACTCTAAGTATAAAGTTGCCGAATGTGTTTGTCCCTTGACCGAATGAACGGAAGTTATCTCAGCTTCAATACCATCAATATAAACGGTATTATATTGATTAAAACCAACATTTTTAGTTAATTCTTCTGTCATATCAGCAAAAAAATCAGAACAAGTAACTTCAATTCCACCCAAAAACGTCGATAGCAATGAACAATATGTTTTAATATCGTTATAAACCTCTTCAAACCTACCGCGAGCAAAATTTATTGACCAATTGTATAAATTTTGAATAAAAGTGTTATAAAAATTATTATTTTCTTCCTCTGACTTTGATTTTATTAATGTTATTAATCGCATTTTAGTAATACTTCTGCCATTCAAATCTGTAATTTTTTCAAGTCTAAGTAATTTAACAAAGGCATCAAGTATTTTATTTTTAATAATGGAAAAATCTTTTTGTTGAGTATTTATGTTAGTCAAATAATTCCATAGATTATCGTAATCTATTTGAGGTTGGTGTTTAAATCTATTATAATTTGGATAATAATCAATCAAGTGTATTTGAGAATCGGAATTGCCTTCTTCTGTTAAATTCGGAGCTGAAGTCCAAGCAATTATCTTGATAGGATATTTATAAGTACAATCCGTATTTTTTATTTGAAGTCTATGGCAAAATAAAGAATTATTGGGGTTTTGTTTAAGAGCAATCACTTTATTCATAAATGTCTGAATAACATATTGAATTGAAGTTGTAGAATATTTTATTATGCATGGCTTAATTTTACTATTACCTAGTCCATTTATTAAGAATCCTGTTTCCTGATATAAAGCGAAATTACTAATAATGTTGCCCATTGATTGTGATAATCTCGTACTTCCAGTGATTGAAAGGATTGTTCTACTGTTATCCCAATAAACTTCATCTTTTGCGTCACCATTATATATTGATTGATTAATATCTCCAATGCGTTGATATTTTGAAATACTATTTTCTGAATCAAAAAATATTCGTTCTAATAAATTATATTGATGTTGTTCCATATCCTGCATTTCATCAACAAATACAAACTTAAATCTATTTTGCAAGAATTGTTTAATTATAATATGTTCATCAATAAGGTCAAAGGCATATGCGTAAGCATCTTTAAAATTTAGATATCCATTTTTTAACAATTCTTCTTTAGTTTTAATTAATGAAATAAACGTTTTAGTGTTTTTGCCTAATTTATTTATTTCCAATTCCTCTTTTGAATAGAAATTAACAAGTTTTCCATCCTGAACAAACATACTTTGAATAAAATTAGAATAATTTCTACTTAGTTTAATACGCAAATTTTTATCCAAGTAATGGGGATATCTTTTTTCAAATTGTTCAAAAAAAATTTCATTATCAATTCTGATGGGTTTATGGCCTGTTATTTTACAATAATATGGGATAGCTAAAAACTTATCAACGAAGCTTTGTATTGTGCCAACATAATTTGGATAGGAAAATAGATTGGGACAGAATTGCTGAATTCGCTTTTTAATTTCATCAACTGCAGCATTAGTATGCGAAATCACTAAGATACCGGATCCATCAACAAAAGGAAGTTTTTTCTCTAAAGAAACTAATTTGGCTAATAATGCGGTAGTTTTACCGCTACCGGGAACGGCTTGCAGATCAATTGTATCCAAATTTTGTATAAATGCTCTTCGCTCGTTATCAAAAGTTTTTTCTGCTGGCAATAGGATACTTTCTGCAAAGGCAATATCTTGTTCTGTTATCTCAATTATTTGTGACATACTTAATTGCCTCAATAATGTATTGAATTTTATCCTCTTGGTCATTAGGAGTAATAATTATTTTTTTATTCTCCTTTGTGCCGGCTTCAATATCTTTATCAATTGCTTCTGCCATTTTATAAGCAATTTCGGTTTTATTAAGACCACCATTTAACAATTTTTTTGCTAATTCTTTTTCTGGGTCTGTTTCCCAATCAGTACCAGAATGGATATCTTTAGCTGCGACTAAGAAAGTATCTTGTAAACTTTTAGATAATAATAAACAATACTCCAGAGTCCATATAGGAGCAACAAAGTAACGAATATTTTTTACTGATTTATCTTCTAAAGCCTTAATTTTAGACGTAGTTTCATTTAATACTACTTCTCCATTCTTCTTAGTAATTTCACCAGTATCTTTCGATTTGATATATGGACAAACATCTAAATCAGTAATAACAGCAATTGGAATTGTCATATCGGGGCTTTCTTTTCTTAATAATATTTTATAATACCTATCAAAAGCCACACCTCCTACATTAATTATCGATACTCCTTTCAGGGTTAGATCTATTCCAATATTTTTTGCAATACTTGGTATTAATATTTCCTCAGCCCAGCCTTCTACCAATATTATTCCTTTTGCAAAAAATAAATTAGATTTTGTTACATCAAGGAATTTTTCTAAAAAAATATAATCATCGGGTATAAGTTCTGTTGCGCCTTTTCTCAACGGAAACACATTTTTATCATTACAAATAATTATATTATCCAGTTTAACTTTGGACGCTAAATTTGGGCTGTGTGTTGTAAGGATGAGCTGGATATCTTTTTGTTTTTGTAAAGATTCAATCACTTGCATTTGGGCTTGAGGGTGGAGATGTGCTTCTAATTCCTCAATTAAACCAAGTCTTAGTCCGCTCCAATTTAATCTATCTAAGTGAAGGAGTTCAACTGCCATAAACAATCTATTCAATGTACCTAAACCCGGATTGACTTCATCTTTTAATGAAATTGAAAGTTTTTCAAGGATACTCCGAATACTATTTGATAATGCAGAAATATAGCTTTGCCCTTCACTTCCAAAAAAACTTTTAATAAACTTGTCAATCTTATCTTTTATTAGTTTTCCTTCATGTATTGAATTAGCAGGATGTGGCTCGGCTAAATTGTTAGTTTGTATAGTTTTTTCGCCCACTTGTGTCGTTCCTTCTCTTGTAAAATAGCCTTCCAGTAATCTATTTGTTTCATTAAATATGGCAAGTAATTCATGTTCTTGCCCATTATTTTTAAATGCAGGATCTCCAAGTAACACTTGAGAGAGTCTAGAGTTTCGCTTTGCAACTAATTCGTTCTCAGCATCACGTAGGGGTTTTAGATATGTAACTTTTAAATACTCACGTGCTTCAGCCGTCATCAGGGTTCCCTCTACATCGACTCCTCCCTTTAATTCTGCAGGTAAGATTCTATCTGCCTGCCTTTTACAATCAAAAACTACTCGCAAGTATGGTTTAACATTGTCTCCTTCCCCATACCATGACAGCCATTCTAAAAAGTTTTTTGCTTCGTGTGATTCAAACCCATCAAAGTATAATTCTATTCTAAAAAAAGTCGATTTATCATAAAAATCAGTTTCTTCAATTCTAATATATTCGTAACTATGGGTTTTTAATGCAATTTTTATAGCATCAATAATTGCAGATTTCCCAGAATCATTTTCTCCAATTAAAACATTCAAACCTGGTTGTAATCGAATCTTCAAATCGGGTTGTTTTGGATCCAAAATTGTTCTTTCAGATCCATATTTCCTAAAGTTCCAAAGTTTAACACATACTAAATACATAAATCCACCGATTACGTTAAAACTATTTAATTTTAGATTAATGTCTAATTATAAGATATGTAAATTGCTTTAATTAAATAGTAATTTTTTAATTTCTTAATCATTAATTAATTTTAACATTTATTATAAATTCTATAACTACATCAATTATCACTTAATATATTTAATTAGCCATCTTTTAGTTAACAATCAATTCTGTTTGTTGGCTTTTGCAATATATCTTGAAATCACTATGGCTATTATTTCATAACAGCTACTTTTGTAGTTAGAGAATTGTTATCTCTTTCACTTGTCAGTAAGGGGGGTACGTGCTGATTTTTACCTTTTGGCATTGTTTACCTCCAAATAGTTGTTATTATTCTATAAAAATTAAACAGTATAAACAAAATATTAATAAGTTAATCTAGAACGCTTAACATTTCCAGCCTCCTTTGATACAATAATGCCAGAAAATAAATTATTCTTTTATTGCGTGGAATTAATATATAAACTTTTTTTTTATTTACCAAAATATTTTTGGGCTTCTAATAAAATATATCGGATAACAAGTATGATAAAAATTTCGACTGTGAGAATTAAATAAAATATATTCTATTTATAGTTCAAAAATTTTTTCAAAAATCTATTCTTAAGGAAATATACAAATTTTCTAAAAAAATCTAATAAAAAAATATAATATTTTATTGATTATTATATTCATTCTAATGGGGGGAGATAATTACATTTCATAATTTGATAGTAAATTACAAAGTTTTACTTATTATAAAATTTTTAGACTTAAATATATTATGAATTATTATAGTTTTTGATGGAAATTTAATGTTGAATATAAATAAATAAGCTAATAGCATTTTTGTGACTTGAAAAAAAAGGTGACCCATTTACAGATCACCTTTAAAAATTACTATATGAAATATTAAATCAATAAGACAAATTATAACTAATTTTGACCATAAAAATATTATCCGGTTTTATGTTTAACATTGTATCAAAGGAATGATCTAACTCGAAATTACCGGTGGGTTCAAAGTTTTCTCTGCTTTGTGTCCAAACAAAAAACAATGTACTTCCGGGTAAGTATTCCCAACGTAGAACTGCACTTCCGCGTAATGAAATATAATTAAAGTTAGGATCTCCGATTGTTCTTGCAGCACTTGGTCCTTCACCGTCTGCATCCATAGTATATGTTGTATATCCTGATTCATAAGTTGTTTTTGTTAAAGATGAACCTTGTTCGCCATATTTTACAAATTCGTAAGATTTTGGATATTTTAAAGTTTTGAAGTTAGAATATTTTCCTGCAGCAACAAGAGGTTGTAAATAAAGCTGCAAGCTTAATTCTGAGGTAATAATCCAATCTGTTCTAATTTCCGCAACAAAAGTATTCTGTTTTAAGTTTGCAAAAACATAACGTCTGTTATATGTTTCTGTAGCAGTTAAATCTGCGTAAGAAGTTAACCATTGAGTATTGTAATTTTCTACGGTTATACTTGGATTAAATTGTAACGTTAAAGTAGGAGTTACTTTAAATTCAAAACCGGTATAAAAATCAATCGTTTTAGCGTCTTCGCCACTGCGATATAATCCGCCGAAATAAATTACCCACCATAATCTGTTATCAGAATAAGCGTTAAAACTAACTGCTTTAGAAATAGGATTTCGTGTTAACGGACCGCCCCTTGTTTTTCTTGCGTTATAAGTAGCAGGGGAGTAACTAACATTAAAGTTCGCACCGTATAAATCCGGAAGTGTTATATATGAACCAAAATTATAACTGTTTGCGGTTATATTTCCGCCGAAATCATAATTTGCATAAGTTGCTAAAGTGAATCCTGCATTTTGATAATATTTAGTAGGCGTATTGAATCGATATCCCGTATAAATATGAGCATTAATCAAATCGCTGTATGAGTTAAAACCTAAATCGTTAATTTCAAATTTTGGGCTTACAAATCCTATGGCAGAATTTAAGACGAATGCACCTCTATTTTTATTAACTACTAATCTTCCCGAGTAACCCGTAAGAGAAGTTGCATTTGTATCAACTTCGATATGTGTTGCATCAGGACGTTGGAAATAATGACCGGCACTTTTTTGCAATGCAGTAATTCTATATCTATCACCGCTAACACGGGATAAAGCACCCCATGCGGAAAGAACATAAGTACCGTCTTCAGTAAGATCTGTCCATCCGTCTGCAGCAATTGATAAAGCGTCTTTGTTAATATATTTTTCTAATCTATCATCGTTAAAAAATCTATTTGTAAAAGTTGAAAGAATACCAATTCCTTGTTTTCTATTATTAAAATCTTTTTGTACTCTAAATACTCCATAATATGTTAAAGGCTCAAGTTCAACATCAGAACGGACTTTATTCAATTCAATATCTGCAAATTCTCTTCTGGTAACGGCGTGTATAGTTCCAATTCTCCAATCATCAAATACTTTACCGGTAATCTTTGCGGCTCCTAAAATATGAGTTCCGTTTGGAATATCCGCATAATCGTAATTTGATAAACTGCCCTGAGGTGCTCTACCGATTCTTCTACTATAAAAAATGTTGGGAAGAGACCAAGCGTAATTTACATTATTATTAATACCCCCTCTACCAAATTGAAAAACTGTAACTCCTTCAGTAAAAAATGGTCTTTTTTCTTCAAAAGACGATTCAACATCAGTAAGGTTAACAACTGCAGGGTCAACTTCTACCTGACCAAAATCCGGATTTATGGTTGCGTTTAGCATTAAACTGCTGCCTAAACCTGATTTTATATCTAGTCCAAAACCGGGTTCGTAGTTTTCTCCCGGATTGAAAGGATTATTGGGATCGTTTCCTATATACTCTGCTTTACCCGTAATATACGGAAGTAATTCAAGCCCTTTAGTCGGTTTAATATTTGTAATTCCGACTAATTCAGGAAATCTTGAAGTAAAACCGGATTCATTTCTGGGTGTAAAAGCCAACATATCGGTTTCAGCATTGCGGCTGATAAACCGTTCTACATTTATTCCCCAATTTTGAATTTCGGCTTCTTTAAAACGAATTTGTGAGTAGGGGATTTTCATTTCAATATACCAACCTTTTTCATCAATTCGTGCTTTTCCTTCCCAAACGGCATCCCAAGTTAGGTCGTTTGGTTGTTTTGTATCGTTTTCAATAAGTCCGTCAGCTATTCCGCCCGCTGCCGAAACATAGAAGAAATAACCGTTTCTTTTATCACCGAACGGATCAATATATAGGACGCATCCGTCAGACGGATCACCCCAAATAAAATCCCTTCTAACCAGTCTGGCAATAATTGAATCGGGATTAGCGTCATAATATCTAGCGGCAAAATAAAATGCATCATCATCATAAGTAACCCACATTTCAGAATGTTGAGTGGGTTTTGCTCCTTGCACGGGTTCTTGTTGTACCAGTCCAGTAAAGCCGGGTCTTTGCCATTCTTTTTCGTTTAAATAAGCATCAATACTTATTTTTTCATTTGTTTTCGTAATACTTACTTTTTTAATAAAGTTTAGTTCTTCGGCATTAATAATGTTTAATAACGAGTAGGACATTATTAAATATAGTAAAAAATGTTTCATATTTTCCCCTAAAATATTGAAATATTAAATTCATTAATTGCAAAAAATAATACTTTTGCAAATCTTAAGACGAAACTATCTTAAATTTGTTGCTTTAAAAATAAAAAGTACTTTTTTTTTGCACTTTTTGGAGATGGGGAACAAGACAATAATTAAATTTTTAGATATTGAATAATAAAATTATTGAGAACAAAAAATTAATGATTTTTGAATTGCGGAAAAGAGTAAAGGGACTGTATTAAAAGGAATAAATTCAATTATTTACATTTGATACAGTCCTAAGAATGTAGCTGATATATAAAATTAATATCTTAATAGCTGTAAAAATTATGTTAATCTAAACTATTTAATTAATACCATTTTACCGATATAAGTATTTTTTGTATTTGAATTTTTTACATTTATCGAATAAAAATAAATACCCGATGACAAATTAAAATTTGAAGAATTAAAAGTAACTTTATTATTGCCCGAATTAAAATCTTTTGAAATTAAATTTGTAATTAATTCCCCAAGTGAATTATAAATGTCAATTGTAACATGTGCAGTATATGGTAAAACAAATTGAATGACTGTTTCAGGATTGAAAGGATTAGGATAATTGCCAAATGAAAAGACGGAAGGAATAATATCTTGGTTATCGTTATCAACCGAAGTTACGGCAAAAAGATTTTTGTAGAATGTGAAATTTCCGTCGTACTCTGCAACTATTAAATCTTTGCGTTTATCATTGTCAAAATCAGCAAAACAAGGGGCTGCATTTTGTTTAACTTTAATTCCGTCAAATATTTCCGTATTTTGCTGCCATCTTGGTTCGCTAGTTGTACCGACATTCTCGTACATAATAATACTACCGTTAGATTTTCCGAAAATACAATCAAAATCGCCGTCGTTATCGATATCAGAAAAAGTAGGTCTAGTATTAGAGGGGAATATTATATCTCGAATAAATGCATTATCTAATGTAAAAACGCCTTGATTATTTACATAAAATGAAGTTTCTCCGCTGGTCTCACTTCCTAACAACATATCTTGATCGCCGTCATTATCAATATCACAAAAAGCAGGATGGCTAAATCCGCTAACAGAAATATTTGAGAAAACAGTAGTGTTAGCTTGGAATGAATTATTGTTATTAACGAAATAAGATAATTTACCGTTCAGAGCACCCGAAACGATATCAAAATCATTATCGTTATCTAAATCAACAAAAATTGGGGCTGAATATGAGCCCGCGCTTAATCCTGTAAAAGAAGAAGTAGCAGGGATGAAATGGGGTGAATTGTTTAGTGCGTTGTTTTTAAAATAATTGATTTTTCCTGTCCAAGAGCCGCTGATAAAATCTTTATCACCGTCGTTATCAATATCTGCTATAGAAACCGTAGCTCCGTTACCGTTATTTTTAATAACTCTAAAATAATCGGTTTTAAGTAAAAAACTAGGTGATGAAGTTGTTCCGACATTTTGATAATAAAACAGATTTCCGTCTGCAGTTCCGTATAATAAATCAAAGTCACCGTCATTGTCCAAATCCGACAGACAAGGATTTTTCCAATAAGTAGAAGTTTCAACAATTGCAAAAACACTATTTGCAGAGGTCCAGGTAGGGGTTGTTGAAGACCCTGTATTTCGAAAATACAATAAAGAAGAAAGGTCTCTTCCAATTAATAAATCAAAATCTCCGTCATTATCCATATCGGCAAAAGTCGGATAACAATTATAACCCGCATCCGGTAATCCTGTAGTTAAAGAATTATCTTGTCTAAATATAGGAGAACTGGGAGTACCGTCATTTCTAAATCCGATAGTAATACCGGCAGTAGGTCCGCCAAATAATGATTCACCGATACCTGCAAATAAATCCAGATCGCCGTCTCCATCTATATCAACCAAAGCAGGTTTTGCATCGGTTCCGATTAAATTGTTAACGTTTGAAAAGATAGAGTCCACTTTAATCCAGTTGGGTTCTGTATAGCTTCCGGTATTTTTATAAAGCAGAAAACCGTTATATCCTCCGATAATTAGCTCATTTATAAAATCATTATCTATATCAGCTAAAACGGGATAATAAGAATTAGTAAATTGATAACCGTTTGCATAAATTTGTTCTAAGAATGCTTCGTTAAATGTATATGACGGAGGTAATGAAGCACCGGATTTATTTTTATAAAACTTTACTCTATTATCGGTGCTACCTAAAAAAACATCCTTATATCCGTCATTATCATAATCAAAAAGAAACGGAGAAGAAAAAGATGAAACACCAATTCCGTTTGGTGCAAATATTGAATCAACCTTTTGCCAATTTTGTGAAAAAATTATTGATGAATAAATAAATAGAAATAGAAAAAACTTTTTCATAAGAATCCCAAATAATTATTGTTTGCATTTTAATAACATTAAATTTGCTTTTGAAGTATCGTTACACATAAAGTAGAAGTCTGAACTTTTAATATAATACTCAATATTTTTATTGCTCTTATAGCGAAGAGATAAATCTCCAAGTTTTTCATATACAATTGCAGCTAAAGAAAAATCTCCTGTTTTCTTTGATGCTTCAATAGCTTTATGATAATAAAATTCAGCTTCGATATTTTTATTTTCACAGGAAAATATTTCAGCTATCATAAACCAAATATAAGCTTTTGTTTCCAAATAATAAATGGATTTATTTCCTCCTTTTTCGATTAATAAATTTAACAGATCACTATTCGATTTATTAACCATATAACCGGCGAATAAAACTTTAGAAAGTGCTAAGTAATATTCATCATTAAAAACCGAATAAGAATCAGGAATTTTTATTTCAGATAGGGTTTCGTATTGTTTCTCCATTAACAAAGTATCAATTCTAAAAAAAAGCATTTTTGATGAAACTAGATCAGGGTTTTTAATACTTAATCCTTTTGCTTTGAATAACCAAAAATTAAACAAAGAATCGTTCTTACATAAGTAATAAGCTTTTGCTATCGAAAATGCCAAATTCGTTGACGAAATAGTATCTTGATTTAATAACAAAGAATGATTATAAGCATTTATTAAAAAAGGTATGGAGGATAAATAGTCGTGACGTTTTGTATATGATTCTGCACTATTTAACAATAAGTTAATATTTTTTTTGTTAATTTGTTCGGTTGATGCTTGCTTAGATATTGAACAATTTGATAATAAAAATATACAAAAGATGAAAATTGATAGATTAGTTCTATACATAAATATTCCTACTTTAAAGGGTAATAAATTAACGGTGGGCGAATTGTTTCCTCACTTGCACCGCCTCCTATTAACGGATTATTATTTATACCTTCAAGAGTTGCATTAAGTTTATTAATTGTAATATCCAACTTCTGCAATAAAATTGAAATATCAGTTGATTTTGAATTTAAATAACCGGCGAATTTTTCATGCTCGATTAATAGTCGCTGCAGGTTTTGCAATACTTTAGCAGTGGGATTAAAAATGTTTTCGCTTGTAGGGTCAAGCATTTTAACAAGTAGTCCTTCGGGATTTTTATACCTAGTAGTGACAGTATCTACTAAATAAAGTGTTCTATTCATTAAGTGGGAAGTTTTTATCATCTCCTCACTCGTTTTAGTAAAATTTCTAAACGAAGTAACAAGCTCTCCCGGTTTATTTTCAGTACCGTTTAATAACCTAAGCAATGTTTCTGTTTGTTCTAATATAGAAACTGTAGTAGTAAATATAGCTGATATATTGCTTCGTGCTTTTAATGAATCAGTACTAATAACGCCGTTAACGTCAATTAAAATAGAGTTTAAATTATTTATAATGTACGATAATTGATCTGAACCGGTAGCAGAGAGATGACTTTGAGAAAGAATACTTTTACCATAATGTGAATCGGAAGACAAAATAAAATAATATTCGGTAGGAGTTATTACACCGCTCGGTAATAATATTAACTCGATATTTGATACAGATGTTATAGGGTGTACAGACTTAGTAATAATTGAACGAGTAGCAATTTTTGTAACAAACTCTTTATAAATAAAAAAATCTGTTTTTACGTTATTGTTGTTGTCCAAACAGAAATTTTCAATATAACCGATTTTAAACCCTTTCATAAAAACTGGGGCACCTTCTGCCAAACCATTTGAGTTTTCAAATGTTGTGTGAAATAATATTTTTTCCGAAAATAATCTTTTGTTTGCAGTTAGCATATAAATAGTTACGAATATAAATGCTAATGCAGTAATGATAAATAATGAAACTAATAAGCCTGTATATTTTAATCGTAATTTCAACGATACCTCTAATAATCAGTTTGAGAGTCTATGAAATCTTTAATTGAACCGGAAAAAACTAATTTTCCTGCTTTAATATAATAAATTAAATCGCAGTGTCTAACAAAATCTTCATTAAATTGTGTTTTAATTATTTGAGTAATTAAATTTGCCTTTAATTCATTTAATTTACGAATTATTAATTTTTTTGTATTTGAATCAGTGTATCTGAACGGTTCATCATAAATTATGATATCGGGCTCAGAAAGCAATGCACGAATAAAACCTAACAATTTGATTTGTTCAATCTTTAGCTGATAAGGTCTCAAATTAATATCAATATCTAATTCAAAATCTTGCAAGAATGCTTTGATTCTTCTAATCTTTTTATCATATGATTCTTTCGGGAAATGGAAATCTAATGTTAGTATAAGGTTTTGTTCAATATTTAAATTAGAAATTAATGCTCCGTTTTCGAAAACATAAGAGATTCTTTTTTTTATAATATTTTCAACATTATTATTAATATCAAAAACATTATAACCTCCTAAATAAATATTCCCTGAGTCAGGAATACGAATCCCCCCGATAGCTTTTATCAAATATTGCAAAGTTTGGCTATTATCTGATAAGAATAAAGTTGTTGATTTTAGCGGTATTGTAAATGTATCACAATTCAACAATTCAGATTCATCAGAATAAATCTTAAGATTTTCTAATACAAATTCGTTAGACATAGAATAAAATTGTAATTAATATATCAAAAATAATAATAATACCTATGGATTGTACTACAGCTTTTGAAGTGCGTTGAGGAACTTCAGTTATTGCTTTTGATACTTGCAATCCGTGGTAACATGGAATTATGGCTGCAAAAAATCCAAAAACTATTGCTTTTACTGAGCTACTAATAATATCAGTTAAGGTTAGTTCGTTAAAAACTTGACTAATAAAACTAGCAATAGGTAAATCATATAAGTATTGTGTTAAAATTGCACTACTTAACAACCCGAAAATATTGAAATAAATACTTAGTATAAATAGAGATATTACAACTCCGATCAACCTTGGAATAACCAAATAAATAATAGGGGATATCCCGATACTTATTAATGAATCAATTTCCTCATTTAAAACCATATTCCCCAATTCGGTTGCAATAGCCGCACCGGATCTTGAAATAATATATAAAGAAGTTAATAAAGTGCCTAATTCTCTTGTAATAATAGAAATTAAGATAGTATACAGCAAAGGAGACGAAACGAAATTTGGTGTAATTGTACTACCTTGAATAATAATCATTCCTGATAAAACTGCAGATGTAATGGCGATCAATCCCAATGATTCAACACCGGTAAATAAGATTTGTCTTAACAAAACAATTAAAGTAACTTGTTTTTGTTTGAAGAAAAACACTAAATTAACTAGAGTATCAATAATAAACCCTAAAAAATATTTAAAATTACTCAATTTTTTTTGGGAAAAATAAAAAATATTTATAAATTTGTTGAACATTTTTAATATTATGTTTTGTTAGATAATAAAATATGCGATTTTTTTAGGTAATTTCAAAAAACTATTTGCATTATTTGATTATTTACTTTAAATTACTTAAAGTCTTATTTTAAATATTCGTCAAAATTTTTATATAATTAAGAGAGGCAGAAATGCGAAAAATAACTACCCTAATAGCTTTTTTTGTTATTGTTTTCACCTTCTCGATTGAAGCTCAGGTTGTTAAAGATGCTTGGTCGGTTGGATTTGGTTTTACTTATCCTAAATATATCAACCATAACTTAGGTTGGACTTCCAACATCAATTATGGCGGACACGTTTCTATACGTAGATATTTTAGTGAGCACGTTGCAATAAAAGGTACGGCAAGATATTTATATTTAGAAGGTTTTTATCCTTTAGCAGCAAACAAAAAACAAACTGCTTCAACTACATTTTTATCCGGTCAATTGGACGTTATGTATTATTTTGCACCTTGTGAAATAATTTCTCCTTATATCGTTGCTGGTGTTGGAGGAGGTCTATATTCGCCTGACGGTGGTCCTAACGCAAAAGCTATTGGAGATAATCAATTTGAACATTTTATAAATTTTGGTTTTGGTGCCGAATACAAAATAGATGAAAATTGGAATTTAGTAGGTGAATTAAGTTTTGCAACTTTAGCAAATACAAAATTTGACGGTGCTTATGGTGCCGGACCTGGTGGCGGATTATTAGGTGGCACTTTTGATTCATATGCAACTTTTGACTTAGGTGTTAATTATTTCTTCGAAAAAGGGGAACCTTCAAAAATATGTCAATTATATGACGGAATAAAGATTGATAATCCTAACGATCCTGTTGATTACGAAAGAATCGAAAATATTGTTAAAAAATATATACCTCGTGAAATTATTAAAGAAGTTCCAGCAAAAGTTGACGAAGGTGTAAATAACTCAGCTTACGGTTACAATTCAAAAGATGAAACTTGGGTGTTAGTTGGTATTAATTTTGATAACAATAGCTCGAAGTTTACTGCTGAATCTTATCCTATTTTGTTCCATGCAGCTTTGGTTATGTTACAAAATCCGGATATTAAAGTTGAAGTTCAAGGCCATACTGATAATATCGGTAGTGAATCATCAAATCAAAAATTATCAGAAAAACGTGCAGAAGCAGTTAAAAATTATTTAGTTGCTCGTGGTGTTAAAACTGATAGAATTAAGACAGTTGGTTTAGGCGAAAAAAATCCAATCGCTGATAATAAAACAGCTGACGGACGCGCAATGAACAGAAGAATTGAATTTAAGGTTATTAACTAATTGAACTTAAGGGTCACATTTTGTGACCCTTTTTTTTTATCCTTTAAGTTTATCCCGTGAGGTAAATAAGGTGACAATTAACAACTATTTATAAATTTATATGGAGAACCCCGACGACTTCGGTCAACGGGGTATTTTTGTTTATGAAAATAAAATCTAAACTAATTGATGAAACCGGTTTAAACAGAACTATTACAAGACTTTCTCATGAAATTATAGAGAAAAGTAAAGGTTCTAAAAATATTATTATTTTGGGAATGAGGACAAGAGGAGAATTTTTAGCTAAAAGAATATTAGAAAAAATAATCGAAATTGAAAAATTTACACCGGGTTATGGTGTTCTTGACGTGACCTTATATAGAGATGATTTTAGAACCAGATTAAAGCAACCTCAGGTTTCCGTCTCGAATATTACGTTTGATGTTAACGAAAAGGATATTATTTTAATTGATGACGTCCTTTATACCGGCAGAACCGTACGAAGTGCATTAAATGCAATTATGGATCTAGGTAGACCAGCAACAGTAAAATTATGTGTTTTGGTTGATAGGGGGCACAGGGAATTACCTATTAAAGCTGACTTTGTAGGTTTGAATACACCAACTTCTATTAATGAAGAAGTTAGGGTTAAAATGAAGGAGGTTGATAATGAGGATGCAGTTTACTTAGTTGATGTTTCAAAAGAATAGGAATTAAAATGGGACTTTCGAGCAGACATTTATTGGGGTTATATAATACTCCAAAGGAAGATATACAATTAATTTTAGATACGGCGGTTACTTTTAGAGAAGTATTAGAACGACCAATTAAAAAAGTACCAACTTTACAGGGAAAAACAATTGTCAATTTGTTTTATGAAAATTCTACACGTACAAGAATTTCATTTGAACTGGCGGAAAAACGATTGTCGGCAGATTCTATTAATTTTTCAACAAGTACAAGTAGTACAAAAAAAGGAGAAACCTTTAAAGATACTATTAGAAATATTGAGGCTATGAAAGTAGATATGGTTGTAGTAAGACATGAATCTGCAGGAGTACCGACATTATTGACAAAAATATCTAATTGTAATATCATTAATGCAGGTGACGGATTGCATGAACATCCAACGCAAGCATTATTAGATATGTATTCTATTAAAGAGAAATTAGGTAAAATAGAAGGGTTAAAAATATGTATTGTCGGCGATATTGCTCACAGTAGAGTTGCTTTATCTAACATTTTTGGTTTGCAAACAATGGGTGCAAAAGTTTCATTATGCGGACCTAGTACTTTTATTCCGAGAGATATCGAAAAGTTAGGAGTTAAAATATATAATAAAATCGACGATGCAATTAAGGAAAATGATGTATTAAATATATTACGAATTCAACTTGAACGTAAAGCAGGGGGCGGTCTACCAAGTTTACGAGAATATCATAAATATTTTGGTGTTACTAAGGAAAGATTGGATAATCTGAATAAAGATTTATTAATATTGCATCCAGGTCCAATTAATAGAGGTGTAGAAATAAGTAGCGAGGTTGCGGACGGACCATATCAAGTAATATTACAGCAGGTTACAAACGGAGTTGCAGTTCGTATGGCTGTATTATATCTTTTAGGCACAATGAATTAAAGGTGAAAAATGAAAATACTAATAAAAAATTGTAAAATTATAGATCCGACTTTGGATTTGAATAAAATAGCAGATGTTTTAATTATTGACGGAATAATTTCAGAGATCGGAACAATTAATGTAGACGATGTAAATGTAAAAATTATTGAAGCTAATAATAATATTTTAGTGCCCGGATTATTTGATATGCATGTTCATTTAAGAGAACCGGGAAGAGAAGATGAAGAAACAATTTATTCAGGGACAGAAGCTGCAATGGTAGGTGGTTTTACCGGAATTGCATGTATGCCGAATACAAGTCCGGCAATTGATAGTGCCGAAGTGATCTCATTAATTAAATCAAAAAGTTTAGGAAATATAGTTGATGTTTATCCTATCGGAGCTGTAACAAAAGAAAGAAAAGGTGAAAGTCTTGCTCCGATTTTAGAATTAATTGAAGCAGGTGCAGTTGGCTTTTCAGATGACGGTACCGTTATAAAATCTGCTGCAATTTTAAGAAATGCTCTGGAATATACTAAAGAATTTAATACTCCTATAATTGAGCATTGTGAAGATAGCTCACTTGTTGACGGAGCTATGAATGAAGGAATTAATTCGACTCTCTTAGGATTACCGGCAATTCCGAGTGTTGCAGAAGATTTGATAGTTATGAGAGACATTATGATGGCTGAATATACGGGCGGAAAGATTCATATTGCACATATTAGCACTAAAAACTCCGTTGAATTGGTTAGAGCTGCAAAAGCAAAGGGAATTAATGTAACTGCAGAAGTTACACCTCATCATTTTTCGTTAACGGATGATATGTTGAAAACATATGACACAAATTATAAGATGAATCCGCCACTTCGCACAAAAGAAGACGTTGACGCAATGATTGAAGGATTGAAAGACGGTACAATAGATTGCATTGCAACAGATCATGCTCCTCACTCTATCGAAGAAAAGGAGATGGAGTTTATTTATGCCCCAAACGGAATATTAGGTCTTGAAACTGCAGTCGGATTATCTCTTAATGAATTATATCATAAGAAAGTATTATCTTTGGAGCAGTTAGTAGAGAAACTTGCACTAAATCCTAGAAAAATATTAAATATTAAAGTTCCGACGATTGCAATAGGAGAAAGAGCAAATTTAACATTGATAGATTTAAATAAAATTTGGACTGTTGAAGTCTCTGATTTCAAATCTAAATCAAAAAATTCGCCGTTTGATAAAAAATTATTAACAGGTAAGGCAATAGGTGTATTCAACAATAACCAAGCTTTTTATAACGGAAAACTTTTAAAATAATTATTCTAAAGTGTTCACAAATGTATTAAATAGTGAACACTTTTTTTATTTTGTTGGTAATTTTGCTATAAAAAGTCACATAATTTAATGGTATAGTATTTGATAATTATTGGGCAAACAGATAGGAGATACTGAAATGAAAAAGTTATTAGCAACATTAAGCTTATTTTTACTTATATTTACCGGATGCGATGTAAATATAAACGATTACGAAAACGATAGAACAGCCCCTACACCTCCTCAAAATGTTTTTTCTGTTACTGGTGATAACAAAGTATATCTTTACTGGGATTCTAATCGTGAATCGGATTTAGCCGGATACAATATTTATTATAGTTATACTTACAACGGAACTTATAATTATATTGGCTCAACTTCAAATACTAGTTTTACGGATTATGAAGCAAATAATGGTACGACCTACTATTATGCTATAACCGCGTACGATAAAAATGGAAACGAGAGTGAATTAAGTATCGAAGAAGTATATGATACTCCAAGGCCTGAAGGATTTAATCAAGCCATTTTTGAATATAATGAATTTCCTAATACTTCAGGTTATAGCTTTAAAAACTATTTGGTAGTGCCTTACAATTCTGATTACGCTGATTTCTTTTTTGAAAAATATGATAATAAATTTTACTTAGATGTTTGGAAAGATAGCGATATACAGGATATGGGTTTAACAAATGATATTTATGATATTTCATATGCTCCATTAAACGGATATGTTCCGATAAATGAAGGGGAGAACATAAAATATACAGAGGCGAAAATAGGTCATACTTATGTTATCTGGACTTGGGATAACCACTTTGCAAAAGTTAGAGTTAAAAGTATAACAAATGAAAGAATAGTTTTTGATTGGGCTTACCAAACCTCTGAAGGAAATAGGGAATTGAAAAGAATGGTTGATGATTTTAGAGAGAATATGAAAAATATAAAAGTTATTAGAAATTAAAATAAATATGAATATTTAAATTCTTTTAGTTATTTTTTGGTAACTAAGTTTATAGAAAAATGAAAAAATCTTATATATTACTAATTATTTGGTTTATGTTTTTAACACCGTCTAAAGCTGAAGACTTGCAGACGGTGTTAAAACAAATTGAGAAGGGGTTCATTCAAAATGATGTTAATTTATTTTCAGAATACTTTAGCGATAATTGTTATCTCAGTCTAAATTATGGAGTATCGGGTTATTATACGGCAAGTCAAACTTATTATCTTTTTGAAAAATATTTTTTTAATTCTAAAACAATAGAATTTAAAATAAATGATATCGGGAAAGGAAATAATCAAGTATTAGTTGAGGCAACCTTAAAATATAGTAGTGCCGGAATTACTTACTCCGGTCAAGCATTAATTACTTTAAAAAATATAAATAATAAATTCTTGATTACTCAAATATTTATAAGTTGATATGAGTAAAGATTATTTCAGAATAAATATTTATTTAAAGTATTCATTCATATTTTTTTCGATTTTACTGATAATTCTTGGAATAATTAGAATTATTGGTTCAAATCATGAAAATAAAACTCTTATTGCAAAAGATATAGAAGATTATTTAAGAGATTATATTGAAAGTAAGAAACACATACTAGATAATGTTGTTAACAAATTTGAGAGTGATTATTTAAACGAAATTGAAAATAGAAACAATATTTCTTTTAACAATGATTTTAACAATGGTCTTTCTATTGAAGGAATTGATGAAAAGGGAGAATTAATATATTGGTATAAAATTAACGAGAGTTATGCCAGAATTTTCTTATCTAAATATAAAGAAGGGGTAAATTTTGCAAACATTCAAAATAATGTCTATTATTTTATCGTAAAGAATAATAAGTATAAAAATGACAAATATATATTTATATATTATTTAAAACTTGATAAATTAAATTACGATAGTTCGGCACATTATTTTTCATCTTTTTTAAGTAATAAATTGAATAGAATAGTAAAAGTAAATTTTGATGATTCCAATATTAAAAACAAAATATTTTATAATAATCAACTTAGTGTAAGAATTGAAAAGACCAATATAAATTCTTATGAAGATGGTAATCCTTATTCCGTCAATAATTTATTTAAAACAGTTTTATTTATTTGGGTAATATTTATCTATTATTTGGGTACATTTTATATACGAAAATCTAAGAGCAATTTTATAAGTTCCTTTTTTTTACTTCTATTCACAGTATTTTGGCGTTATTTAATCTATTTTTTGGATTTGGCTAATATTTATTTATTAAAACCATTTTCTAATCCGGCAAATTATTCCTCATCTATTGCGTACGGAATATTGAAATCACCAATCGATCTAACAATTTCCTTACTCTTTTGTTCTTTTCTTATATATAATTTTGTTAGAAGGTTTCAAAAATTGATGATTCGAAATAAATATAAAAGGATCTTGTTAATTATTTTTTCTATGTTATTTAGTTCTTATATATCCTATTTATTTGTTAGAATAATTAAATCTTTTTTTTATGACGGTAATCTCAAATATTTTAAACTCGGAGATTTTTATTATGATTATGTAACTTACTTAATGCTTTTTAATGCACTTATAATAGGGATATTATTTATTTATTTAACATTGTTTTTATTCAGTCTAATTTTGATAAATCTCGATTATTTGGAAAATAAATTCAAAATGATAAGTATTTGTTTAGTTATAATTACTATATACTTATTTGCTGAAGTTTTAATTGGTTCACGATTATCTTATAGTATCATATTTTTGATGATTTTTTTGATCATAACAGTGTATATACTTTCTAATAGTGATTTTTTACTTATTTCAAAAAGCACACTGATATTCTCATTATTTGCCGGTTCTTTAATTACTAATTTTCTTATGGGGATTATGTATACTCGGACAGAAAATGATAGACTAAAGTTGGCAGCATTTGAACTGACAAGAATAGATGATAATATAATTAAATTTTTTATAAGAGAAAGTTTAATTCGGGCAAAACTTGAGTTGGATAATAAGAATTTGGAAGATATTAACGACTTTAAATATGAAGCTTATAAACTTTGGAATATGAGTAAAATTAAAAGTGAAAATTTAATTACGGAATATTATTTTTTAGATAGCAATAAAAAGTATTTAGGAGGTGTAAATTTCTCTTTCCCTTACGAATATAGTAAAAACTGGAATGACGTAGAAATTGATGATTTTAAAATTGTAATTGATACAATAAATTCAGATAAAGGAACTATTATCTCAGGTATTTCTTCGGTAGGAAACGGAAGAATTTATTTTGGACTAAATGTACAGTATAATAAATTTGGATATAATTTTGCGGATGTTCCTACTATTTTAAATAAAATTAGCGATAATAAAATATATTTTGATGATTACAGAGTATTTTGGATTAATAATGATGAAATCACATTTCAAAAGGCAGATATTGATATTAATAGAGATGAATTAAAGGAACTGATCAACTCTGCTAATGGCAATGATGGATTTGTGACAAAATCCATCAATTCTCAACGATTCTTGTTTTATGTAATTAAAGAAAACTCTTCTGATCGTTATTTATTGATCGGATATAAAACCAGGGATTTTTCTTGGAATATTTATGACTTCGTTAAAATATTTATTGTCCACTTTGTATTTATAATTGTTTTAGGGCTTTTGGTTTCGTTTTTAAGAGTTTTTACTTCAGGATTCCCCTCGTTTAATTATCAAGCTAGATTGCTATCAGGTATATTAATTATTACAATAATTCCTTTAATTATATTAGCAGTATATTTTGATGATACTATTAAAGATAAACTTGAAAATTCTATTAGATTGAATTTAATGACTCAATCTGATAGAACTGCTAACTTTCTTGAGAGTTACGGTCAAAACCCCGAGTTATCGTTTCGAGATCTAATAATAAAAACAAATAATGATTTGGATATAAATTTTTCATTATTTAGCGAAAATGAAGTTAAATATAGTACATATTTAGATTATTATTATTTGGGAGGGTTGTCATTTTATTTGGATTATAACTTATATCAAAGTTTTAAATTGAATAAGATTAATGAAATTTTTGTAAAAAATTCTTTAAAAAATCAAACAGTTTATTGCTACTATACAAGAATAAATATAAAAGGGCAAGAATATATTTTGGAAGTAAATGATTCTGTTAATAAATACTATATGGTTTTTGATACTTCGGAAATAAATTTATTTTTGTACGGTATTTATAGTTTTGCAATAATTATTATTGTTTTAATGAGTATTCTTTTAACTCGCAGGATTTCAAAACCAATACTTAGTTTAACTAAAGCTGCCGGAGAAGTTGCTAACGGAAATTTTGACATTTATTTGAAATATAAAGATAAAGGAGATATTGGTAATTTGATGCAAAGTTTCAACTTAATGGTTAAAGAACTAAAGCGAATTAAAGAAGAACTTAGTATAAAAGAAAGGGAAGCTGCATGGCGTGAAATGGCAAAACAGGTTGCACATGAAATAAAGAATCCCTTAACTCCTATGAAATTATCAATTCAACTTTTAATTCAGGCATATAACGATAAATCCCCGAAATTTGATGAAATCTTTAAGAAAGTTTCGGTTACTATTGCAAATCAGATTGAGACACTAAAGCGTATAGCTGATGAATTTTCGGTTGTTGCAAAACTTCCTCCTCTAAATATCGGATTATATAATATTGTAGAGCAAATTAATGATATTGCCAAACTTTATTCAGGTAATGAGATAAGCATTAGTATTAATCCTCAAAAAGAAGATATTTTGTTAAATTTAGATGCAGAACAATTTAAACGAATAATTATTAATCTAATAAAAAACAGTATTGAAGCTAATGCAACAATATTGATAATTACTATTGTTGAAGTTAATGAGTATATCAGAATATTAATAGAAGATAATGGTAACGGAATAGAGGAAAATAATAAGAATAAAATTTTCGAAGATAAATTTACTACAAAATCTGAAGGAACCGGTATTGGGTTATCAATAGTAAAAAACATTCTTTCGGCATTTAATGCAAAAATTGAACTACTTGAAAGTAAAAAAGGGAAGACAATATTTGAGATCAATTTTAAGAGATAAAATGAAAGAAGGTGTATATTTTATTGGAAAATTAATCACAATAATAATTTAATTTTATGTGATTTATATAATATTATATCTTAATTTTATTTTTAGCTTTTTTGTGCAATCTAATTTTTATTCCTGCAAAATATTTAGATCTATTAACTTAGAATTATTCTAAAATCCCATAAAAATTCCTATATTTGTAATAGTTAAAATAATGTGAAAAAGTGAAATTAAATGTAAATAATTACTTATTAGCTCTATTTAATTCGTTTTTTATTGAATTTTTAACTGCGAAACTTTATTCTTTTTTAGCTAAATATTTAGTAATTAAATTTAAATAATCTAAGATATAGGGAAAGATATGGGGTTAAATCTAACTAATCAACAAAAAAATGCATTAGATACTGAAAAACATATAAGTTTAACAGCGAATGCTGGTTCGGGTAAAACATTTGTTTTAAAAAATAGATTTGTAAATATTCTATTACAGGAAGGAATTTCACTTAATAATATCGTTGCCATTACATTTACCGAAAAAGCTGCTGCAAAACTTTACAAAGATATTGCCGAAGAAATAGATAGAAGAATAAAAGAAGAAAATGATAAAAACATTGTTTTTACTTTACAGAATTACAGACGAGATTTAGTTTCTGCGAATATTTCGACAATACATTCGTTTTGTATCCAATTATTAAAAGAGTTTTCAACCGAAGCACAAATAGACGCAAACTTTGTTCCAGTTGATGAGATAATGTCTAAAGAGTTATTAAGATTAAGCTTTGAAGCTGCATATAAATTAATTAATAAAAACAATGAAGAAATATCAGAAATAATTAAGTATCTTGTCCGCTTTTTCGGATCAAAAGAAAAAGTATACTCCGCAATTTTATCTATGATAGATAAAAGAGCAAGAATTAATGAATTGTATTCGAACCTTTTGTCAAAATCGAATGAGGAAATTTTAGAAATATTAAATATAAAGATTAATCAAAAATTTACCTTGTTATATGAAGATAGAATAGAAGAGATTTTAAATAATATTAGATTAATAAATGAAATAGCATCTGACCGTTTGAAGAATAAAACTATTACTGTTGAGGTTGATAATATTTTAAACAAATATGATAGGAGTTTTGAAGTTAGGAAAAAGCTTGAGATATTTAAAGAGTTGCAAGATAAAATTTTTACCGGTTCAGGAACTTTAAAAAAACGTGATTATTTCAACGAGAGAGACGGATATATTTCTATTGTAGAAGATATTGAGAATTTTGAATTGTGGAAAAAGGTAAAAGGAGAAATCAGCGACATAGAGGAAGATAAAGCTTATATTAAGTTTTGTAGAAACTTGTTTTTATTTTTTGAGGAAGTTAATAAAATATATGATCAAAAAAAAGAAACTAATAACTTTTTAGATTTTGAGGATTTATTACTTAAAACAACAAACATTGTAAAAAACCCTGATGTTGTTGAAATACTTGCAGATCGTTATAAATATATAATGATTGATGAGTATCAAGATACTAATGATACACAGTACAATATATTTATGCCGATTTTAAAACATCTACAAGTTAATAATTTGTTTGTAGTGGGTGATGAAAAACAAAGCATATATTTTTTTAGAAATGCCGATTTAGAATTATTTGATATTACAAAAAAGTTAATTAAAGAAAAAGACTTAAGAGGAAATCTTGAATTAACTCATAGTTTTAGAGTGTCGCCGAAAATAGCTCTTTTTACTAATTTACTTTTTTCAAAAATAATGAAAGATAACAATCCAACATTTAATGAAGTAAATTATACCCCGTTAATTTGTGCTCGAAATACTGAAGATAAAGATATTGGTGAGATATCAATACTATTAACAAATAAAGAACAATCAGAAGCAGATTTAGTATCTAAGAAAATTATTGAAATGATGTTAAATGATAAAATAAAAAGTTTTTCGGATGTGGCTGTTTTATGTCGTGAAAAAGGGGACTTTGAAGAAATTGAAAAATCTTTTACGGCACATAGAATAAATTATTCGGTTATCGGAGGAATGGGGTTTTATCAAAATCAAATGAGTTCTGATTTATTTCATTTTTTAAGTTTTGTTAACAATCCAAATAGTGATATATCTTTAGTAGCGTTACTTCGCTCACCGTTTATCTCTCTTTCTGATACACAAATAGCCTTAATTTCTTTGGAGGAAGGGAAAACATTTTTTGAAAAACTTAATAATTATGTATTTAGGGATAACTCGATTTATAACTCTGTAGATTTAATTAATAAATGTGTTAGGTTATTTGAATCAAACGAACCTGAAGATATACTGAGGTTATTTTTATCGGAATCGGGGTATTGGGGAATATTAGCGAGCAGAAATTCATGGCAACAAGAAATAGCTAATCTTGAAAAGTTTATTCAAATAGTATTACATGCATTTGAGCGATCATTCTTTTCTTATTATGATTTCTTACGTCAATTAGACGAATATATCGAATCTTTTGATAAAGAAAACCAGGCACAAGTAAATAGCAGTTACCCGGCTGTTAAAATAATGACAATTCATAAGTCTAAAGGTTTAGAATTTGATACCGTTATACTATATAATACTTCAGGTAATTTAAAATACTCTAATATAAAAGCTAAGGATGTAAAATTTGAAAAAGAATTTGGATTTATGGCAAAAGTACCGCGAAATAATGATTATACAGATGATTATGTTCTTCCTATTTGGAGTTTATTAGGTGAGACAAATATTATTAGAAAAGAACAAGCAGAACATAAGCGAGTATTCTATGTTGCAGTTACAAGAGCCATTAATAATTTAATAATTTCGTGCAAATACAATGATAAAATGAGTTTTTCAAATTCTTTCTTCTCATATTTAATTGAAGGGATTCATCCTGATTTGAGTTGTGAATCGATAAATGTAAAAGGTGAATTGGACTACTTAATAAATGGTGTTGAACATTGTAAAAATAATCTGAATTTTTCTATTAATATAATTAAAGAATTGGAAATTAATTTAGAATCTTATTTTATTAATAAGGAAACAAAAATTTTGGTAAATGAGAAGCATTTCCTATTGGATGAAATAATTGATACACCTAAATATGAGTTATTTACAGCATCCAAGTTTTTAGCCTATAAATTTTGTCCCATTTATTACAATCTTTCGTATGAGTACTCGTATCAAAAATTAATGAATTTACTAAACAAGCAATATGAATATGAAGATTACTCTAAAGAAGATGATTTAGAAATCAGCAATGATTCTTTAAGGATAGGAGTAATATGCCATGAGATTTTATCTGCAAATAATAACGTCACAGATTTGGAATTAAGTATTAAACAGAAAGTTGAAAAGTATTTGATGCAGAATAGAGATACATCTGGATTAATCGAAAAAGTCAAGAATTTAATAACCCCCTTTATTAATTCTGAAAACTATAAAGAGGTTACTAATTTCAAAATTGGTTTGAAAGAATATGAAATTAATAAAGTAGTTGAAAATTATTATTTTACGGGAATTATTGATAAATTAGTTATAGAACCGGATAAAATACTAATTATTGATTACAAGACAAATAATGTAAACGAGCAAAATATTAATGAAAAAATTGAGTATTATCTACCCCAGTTAAAGTTTTATTCTTTTTTAGTTGGTTCTTTTTTTGGATGGGATAAAGATATTTATATACAATTAATGTTTTTAGCAATGCCCGAGTATAAATTTAGAATTCAAGTTCATCAAAATGAAATTGATAACTTAATTGAAGAACTGAAGAGTACAATAAATAATATTAGAGGAAATTCTTATATTAGTAATACAAAAAATTGTTTTCTATGTTCATATAAAAGTATTTGTAAAGAATCGATATTAAAGAAAAGGTAATCATGAATAAATATTTAAGGATATTAATTACTACTAGCTTGTTCTATGCTTGCGCACCTCAAAAAGAAGTGGTAACTGAAAAGGTTGAAGTAATAAAAGAGGTTTTAGTTGAAAAACCTTGTGAATGTACGCGCTATGAACTTCCTCCGGATTGGCGCGACCCGGTTAGAAAGGAAGAAAAAATTAAATCATTTGCTTCTGTATTAAATGGGGTTAAATTTTTTATCGATCCCGGGCACGGAGGGAAAGATAGATACGGCAAAAGTAAAGACGGAAGTGTTGTAGAAGCTGATGTTAACTTACGTGTTTCCTTATATTTACGCGATTATTTAGAAAAGGCTGGCGCAGTTGTTTTTATGTCAAGAGTTGCAGATAGTACTGTGGACTTAAAATATAGAAGTGAGTTAGCAAATAATAGCGGTGCTGATTTTTTTATTAGTATTCATCATAATGCGCCGGGAAGTGCAAATGATAATTGGACAAATTACACCTCAACCTACTATCATGCAAGTGAAGAAGATTATGAATTTAATCCTTGTAATCGAGATTTAGCTAGATATATTCAACGAGATTTAGCATATGTTATGGATAATTCTACCGGTTTAGGTTCGTTTGACGGGACTTACTCTGATTATAATATTTATCCTAAAGAAGGATTTTCTGTACTTCGTAGAACGAATATCCCCTCTGTATTAATCGAAGGTTCTTTTTTTACGAATCCAACTGAACAAAGACGATTAGGTATAGAAGAATTTAATGATATACAAGCTTGGGGAATATTTAGAGGTATTGGTAGATATTTTACTGCGGGAATTCCTACAATTACTTTTATTAAAGATAAAAGTGTTATAAATGACGGAAAAGCAAAACTTGTTTTTAATCTTAGTGATAAGAAGGGAATTAATAATAAAAGTATAAAAGTATATTTTGATTTTAATGAAATCGAATACGTTTATGATAAAAAGTCAGGAAATTTAACTATAAATATTGATGATCTAAAAAAAGGTGAATATGAAGTAAAGGTGATTGCAGCTAATAAAAACGGCAACCACGCTTTACCGTTTATTCAAAAATTTAAGTATAAATAACTATTTAGCTTTTTTAGCATCAATTCTATTGGTAATTACCCAGAATATAAATAATGCAATAGCGGCAACTAACCCAATTGCAAAAAAGTAATACCAAATATAATGAGCATGAGCATAATACTGAGCTTTGGCAGCTTCTGTTAAACCAACAGGTAATGATTTAGGATCGGGACAGTAAGCATCTAACAAGAATCCTGACAAAATGAATCCTGCCAAGGCTGAAAAGAATGAGTGAAGATGGCTGAATCCTAAAAATAATCCTTCTTCACCTTTGGGGGCTTGGAACGAAAAGTATTCTAAAAATCTGGGAGATATAAAACACTCTGCTAAACCTTGTATTCCGATTCCGATTATCATCATAACAGTTAAGGGATGGGCTTCGACAATTCCCATAACATTAATTGATGTTCCGAATACGTTTTCCATCCCATGGCTTAAAGACATAGCCAGCGCAGAAAAAGGCATTAATATCATTCCTATAAGCATACTTGTAACAGCTAACTTATTTTTCATTAACTGAGTAATAAAAACAACCAAAATAACTACAATGGCGGGATTTACGTTGGCAAGCCATTCGGGTTTCGCATCTTCTCCTAGTAAACGAATTACGTATTTGGGCATAGTTGCATATAGTTGATGTTGAATAATCCAAAAACCGGTTACAATTAGAGTTAAAATTATTAATCGTGGGGTAGTAAATATTTTAATCAAAGAATTAAATACATCTTTTAAGCTTTTTGCATTTTTGTTATCAACGGTAGTCTCTTCAAAAAAGAACAGAGCAAACAATAATGCTACAAAAGCCATTCCGGCTGAAAAGAAATTAACATATTCTAAACCAATACCTTGTCTAATAAAAGGTACGAACGTTTTACCGCTAAACGCACCGATATTAACAATCCAATAAAATACAGAATAACCACGTGCTCTGTTGGCTTCGTCTGTAGTTTTTGCAACTGTACCTGTGATTAATGGTTTAATAAAACTTCCGCCCACAAGAACAATTAATAGTTCAAAAATTACGGCTACTTTTGTTGTAAAAACTCCAAGTAAAAAATAACCAATCGTTAGCAATCCGAATGCAATTATTAATCCTCTTTTAAATCCGATTTTATCAGAAATTGCACCTACAAACGGAGGCAGAAAATATAAAATTGCATAAAAAATACCTGCTATAATACCGGTTTCTTTATCATTAAATTTAACCACATCGGTTAGATAAAGCGTAAGTACAATAAAAAATCCGTAATATGCGGCTCGTTCTAATAACTCCATTGCATTTGCAAGCCAGAATTCTTTTGGAAATTTCCAAGTCAGTTGTTTGTTAGATGTGTTTTGATTTGTCATAGTTACCTTTTAGGATTTGTTCTTAATTAATTAAATTTTCAATCTTGGGCATTCCTGCTTTGTACCATGCGGAATATATATATGAAGCAACAAATTTTGCAGCATTATTCATCTGTATATAAGTGATGTAGTCAGTTTGCTTCCAAAGTAAATCATAATACATATCTGTAGAATTAGAATGTGCTAAATCTGTAGCTTTCTTGTCCGAATCTAATATTAATTCTACAAACGGAAAACTGTTATCAATAATATCAAAAGCATTATCTAACGGATTTTCAATTAAAATTAGCGGCTGTTGATAAAAACTTGCTTTTATTTGTTCTAAATGTTTTTCAACCATTTTTGATTCATATCTGCTATGGATTCCTTTTTGATTAGTTAATTGTCCGTCATAATTAGTAGTTGTATGTAAAGCCATATGGGCATCTGCAACAAAATGTGCTATCTCTGCAGTATAGTATAGAATCTCGATTTCATTTTTACTTTTAAATGCTTCGATTAATTTATTTTGATTTATTTCAATTATCCAAGGAAGAGTGCCTTGTTTTTTGACTTCTTCTTCACCGTATATTGAAATAAGGCTATCATAGGAAGTAATCATATTTAAATTTTTAAACTCATTATAGAAATCAATATCAATATAATGCCATGGTGCTTGTTCTTTCATCGTTCTGACTCTTTTATCGGGATCGTTAGACATTGCTACAATAGAATCAGCATATGTGATACTAATATTAATTTTTTGTTTTAGTAATTCAAAGGCATGATTTGTTATATTAATATGTCCGGTTCTTCCCCAACCGAAAACCGAAGCACTTAATAAAGCAAAAAATATTGTAAGTTTTATTTTTTGAATGTTAGAATTAATCATTTTATATTCCTGTTAATTGTACAATAATTTCTCTGTTTCGTGGTCTATTATCAAATTCTAAAAGTATTATTTGTTGCCAAGTACCTAATATCATTACAGAATTGATAAATGGTATTGTAAGGGAAGCACCTTGAAGAGTTGCTCTTACATGAGCATAACCGTTTCCGTCATCCCAAGTTTCATTATGTTGGTAAGTACCGGCAATAGGTATTATTTTTTCTAAAAAATTAGGATAATCAACTAAAAGACCGGGTTCAAATTCTATTGTAGATATTCCCGCAGTTGCACCCGGAACGAATACTAAAACGTTACCTTCGATAAAATGTTCTTCTTTAATAATCTCGTTAATTTTATCGGTTATATTTATAATATCATTTGTACCGTTAGTTGTTAATCTAATTTTTGATGTTTTGATTCGCATTTTTAATAGTATAATAATAAACAAACTACAATTTAAAATTTATTTAGAAAACGGGCAAGATAATTATAAATATATTTATTTTTTTCTCGACAATTAATCAATTATTTATTAACTTAAAGAACATATTTTTTTAACAATATGAGAATAACATATGCTGACAAAAGATTTTATTGAACTTGAAGAAAAGTTCGGTGCTCACAATTATCATCCTCTTGATGTAGTTATTGACCGTGGTGAAGGTGTGTGGGTTTATGATATTGAAGGGAACAAGTATTTGGATTGTTTGGCTGCCTATTCTGCAGTTAATCAAGGGCATTGCCACCCAAGAATTGTAAAAACCTTAAAAGAACAAGCTGAAAAAATAACTCTAACTTCGAGAGCGTTTAGGAATAGCCAGCTTCCGTTTTTTTATAAAGAATTATCGGAATTAACAGGATATCCGATGGTACTTCCTATGAATAGCGGAGCAGAAGCTGTTGAAACTGCTTTAAAAGCTGCACGTAAATGGGCTTATAAAGTAAAAGGTATTGAAGAAGGTAAAGCTGAAATTATAGTTTGTCGTAATAATTTTGCAGGTAGAACTATTTCTATCGTAAGTTTTTCGACAGAAGAACAGTATAAGGACGGTTTCGGTCCTTTCACTCCCGGATTTAAGGTTGTTGAATACGGAAACGTTGAAGATTTAGAAGCTAATATCACTCCTAATACGGCAGCTTTTATAGTAGAACCTATTCAAGGAGAAGGGGGAGTTGTTGTACCTCCGGACGGATATTTAAAATCTACTTATGAAATCTGCAAAAAAAATAATGTTTTATTTATTGCCGATGAAATTCAAAGCGGATTAGGTAGAAGCGGTAAACTTTTTGCATTTATGTATGAAGGAATTACTCCTGATGTGGTAATTATTGGAAAAGCCTTATCAGGTGGTTGCTACCCTGTATCTGCAGTACTTTCTGTAAAAGAAGTATTAGGGGTTTTTAATCCCGGAGATCATGGCTCTACTTTTGGAGGAAATCCTCTCGGAGCTGCAATTGCACGTAAAGCAATTAAAGTTTTAGTTGAAGAAAAACTTATTGAAAACTCTTTTGAAATGGGTAATTATTTTAGAGAAAAACTTAATGCAGTTAATTCTAAACATGTAAAAGAAATAAGAGGAAAAGGCTTATTTATTGGTGTTGAATTAAAACCTGAAGCAAAAGGTGCTCGTCGTTTTTGTGAAGCATTAATGCAAAGAGGTGTTTTATGCAAAGAAACACATGATAATGTTATTCGTTTTGCTCCTCCTTTAGTAATTAAAAAAGAAGAAATTGATTGGGCTATGGATAGAATTGAAGAAGTTCTATTAATGGATTAATCATTAGAATTATTTAAAGCAAAAAAGCATCTTTGGCATTAACCGAAGATGCTTTTTTTTTGAGTTTTTCTATTTACAAATTTTTTATTTCATTAGTAAGTTTTGTTATTGCATCTTTTGCATCACCAAAATACATTAATGTATTTGGGTAGTAAAATAACTCGTTTTCTATCCCCGCATAACCCGGGTTCATAGAACGCTTGTTCATAATTACAGTTTTTGCATAATCAACATTTAAAATAGGCATTCCGAATATCGGACTATTCTGATCATGTCTTGCAGCAGGATTCACAACATCATTTGCACCGATAATCAAAACAACATCAGTATTATTAAAGTCGTCATTAATATCTTCTAATGCATATAAATTGTCATAAGGGATTTGAGCTTCTGCTAACAACACATTCATGTGACCCGGCATACGTCCCGCAACAGGATGTATTGCAAATCTTACTTTAATACTTTTTTTCTCTAATACATTAACCAAATCTCTAATTGCATGTTGTGCTTGAGCTACAGCCATTCCGTATCCGGGAACGATAATAACCGAAGAAGCTGAATCAAAAATCATAGCTGCTTCCTCACTATCCACTGATTTTATATCACCTTTTGGAGTAGAACTTGAAGAATCGGAAGATGAACTTCCTGCAGAACTCCAACCTCCTAAAAGTACATTCATTAAAGAACGATTCATACCTTTACACATTATTAAAGTCAGAATTATTCCGCTAGCTCCGACAAGTGCACCGGTAATAATTAACTCGTTATTTCTTAAAACAAATCCTGTTGTAGCTGCAGCTAAACCGCTATAAGAATTAAGCAGCGATATGGCAACGGGCATGTCTGCTCCTCCGATAGGTAACACAAGTAAAATACCCAATATTAAGGATAGTAATGTAATTGCAAGCATTGCATATTCGGCTTCACTTGGAAAAATGGTAGAAAATATTGAAAGACCGATAATAGATAAAAATATTAGTAAGTTTAGAGGTTGCTGTAACGGGAATTTTACAACCTTTCCGGTTACTATTCCTTGAAGTTTACCAAATGCAATTAACGAACCGGTAAAAGTAACTGCACCTATAACTAAACTTAATGCAATAGAAATAGTTGAAGCTGTATTAAATTGCAAAATTTCACCGCTTATGCTATTTAGATTGTTAAGTATTTTATAATACTCCGCCAAAGCAACAAGTAATGATGCGCCTCCTCCAAATCCGTTTAGTAATCCTACCATTTGAGGCATTCCTGTCATTTGAACTTTAACAGCCATTACATAGCCCACTAAAGAACCTATAACGAAACCAATTATAATCCATTCATACGTAATTATGGATTTATAAAGAAGAGTTGCTAGAATAGCTAATAACATGCCTATTGCAGCATAAAAATTACCCAACCTCGCCGTTTTTGGCGAACTAAGTTTTTTTATTCCAAAGATAAATAGGATAGAGGAGATTAAATATGTTAATTCAATAATTATGTCCATAGCTTTCTCACTTCCTCTTAAACATTTTTAACATTCTGTCTGTTACTACAAATCCGCCTACAACGTTTATTGTTGCGAAAATAATTGCAACCATCCCCAAAATTGTACTGATTGTAAATTGTTCCATTCCGGCACTTAAAATTGCTCCCACTATTGTAATTCCGGAGATTGCATTTGATCCACTCATGAGGGGAGTATGAAGTGTCGGAGGTACTTTTGTGATTAGTTCAAAACCGACAAAAATACCCAGAACAAATACATATATTTCCATTAAAAGTTGTGTATCCATAAAATTGTACCTAGTTATTATTTAATATATTATTAATTCTATCATTTATAATTTTGCCGTTAAAAGTTAATAAAGCTCCTTTTGCAATCTCATCTTCAGGTTTTGGGAAAAGTTTACCGTCTTTAACAATATGATCAAGTAAATTCAACAAGTTTTTGGAATATACTTCGCTGGAGTGAGTTGCTACTAAAGAAGGAAGATTTGGTTCTCCAATTATTGTAACCCCGTATTTAACGATTGTTTTTCCTTCTTCGCTAATTTCGCAGTTGCCGCCAAACTCAACTGCCATATCTAACACAACCGAACCGGGACGCATATTTTTTATCATTTCTTCAGTTACCAAAATCGGAGCTTTTTTGCCCGGTACTAATGCCGTTGTTATTACAATATCTGCTTCCGTAATATGCTTAAAAATCAATTCCTTCTGTTTTTGTAAAAATTCGGCACTTGCTTCTTTTGCGTAACCCCCGCTATCTTGTAAATTTTCATCGTGTTTTACTTCAATAAATTTTCCGCCTAAACTTTCCACCTCTTCTTTAACAGATGGTCTTACATCAGAAACTTCTACAATGGCACCAAGTCTTTTTGCAGTTCCGACTGCTTGTAGACCAGCAACACCGGCACCCATTATAACAACTTTTGCTGGTTGAATTGTACCCGCAGCAGTCATTAATAAGGGAAAAATTTTACCCAGATAATTAGCTGTCAAAATTACGCTTTTATATCCGGCTATGTTGGCTTGGCTGCTTAACGCATCCATTTTTTGAGCTAAAGTTGTTCTTGGTATCATATCCATGGAAAAAAAGTTAATACCTTTTTCAGCAGCAGCTTTTACAACTTCAGGATAATGTAGGGCATAAGCTAAGGATATTACGAGTGTACCCGGTTTCATTATTTCTAATTCGCTTAAATTAAGCTCAGAATTGAATAATGGTCTTTGTACTTTTAAGATTATGTCAGAATTATTGAATAAAGAGTTAGTGTCTTCTATCACTTCTGCACCGGCTTCGATATATTTTTCATCAATAAATCCGGCTTTTAGTCCGGCAGATTTTTCAATACTAACTTTAAATCCCTTTTTTATAAGTTTACTTACAATATCAGGAGTAATCGAAACCCTATTCTCTCCCGGTTTTATTTCTTTTGGAATACCAATTTTCAATGTCATTTCTCCGATTAGTTTTTACTTTAAAAATGATAAATTAGTTATTAAAGTTCATTAAGAAAATCTTTGCTTAAATTTCATTTTTACCTTCACTATAATTTTGCTAAATTATTGTATAAAAATTTTTTTAATAAGGTAGATTATGAACAAAATTTTAACCAAAAAACAGCTTTCCAAGGATGTTTTTTTGATGGAAATTCATGCACCGCTAATAGCCGAAGAGAGAGCAGCGGGGCAATTTATTATATTACAATTAGATGATGACTATGGAGAAAGGATTCCCCTTACAATAGCTGATGCGAATGTTTCCAGAGGTACAATTACAATTATATTTCAAGTAGTCGGTAAAACGACTCAAAAATTATCTACTTATTCTGAAGGAGATTTAATAGATAGTGTTGTTGGACCTTTAGGTAAACCTACGCATATTGAAAATTATGGGACTGCTGTTTGTGTTGGGGGTGGTATCGGAGTGGCTCCCTTACATCC
>JAEXOD010000176.1 GCA_023447335.1 Bacteroidota bacterium | reverse complement strand
CGTTTAGGTAGTACACATCGTTTTTCTTTAATTTTAGGATTTTAACATATGAAAACGATTTATAAATTTTTATTTGCTATTTTATTTATTGTTTTAGTTGCTGCTTGTACTGATAAATTTGATATCTCAGATGTTAACACAGGTGAACCAAAACAAAACAATATTGGTGATACTCTCTATATTCAACAAAATCCAATATGGGGTGGGTTTAACAAACCCCAAGATATGATTATTGGTCGTGAACCTTTTATATATGTAGCCGATACCGAAAATAATCGTATTGTTATGATGGATATTGCTGGTAGAGTAATGGGTACTAAAGAAATTAGACGTCCTGTTGCTTTAGCTCAAGATTATCAGTTAAACCTTATTGTTTGCGGAGAATTGGTTGACGCACAAGGGACTGTTTTTAGTGCTGTTTTTAAATTAAACCTTGTTGAAGTAAGTCATAATATTGGTTTAGCTAAGATTGATACCTTATTGCCGAAAACATCATTCGATTATCTGAAGCCTCAACGAAAATACACCGGAGTATGTGTATTTTCTACAAATTCATTTTTGGTTTCCAGAACAGGTCCAACAAATAATAATTTAATTGATCCTGATAATTCAATTCTTGTTTTTAGTAAAAAAATTAAACAAGACGGAACAAAAATTGACACTTTAACAGGCAGAATTCCTTTATTAGAACCTCAAGGAACCGGGTTACTTTCTGCTAATAGTATTAGTTCACTAACTTCATTTAGAAATACTTCAAAGGATATTATTGTAACTTTAACAGGAAATAATAGTTTTAAAGTACAATGGTTGCAATATGTTTCTACTAGTGAATTTGAGGGGTATAGAAGTAAATTGACTCCTTTTGAATCTCCTCTTTTAACAATTAACAAATTTGGAAGCCCCGAAGGTGTTGCATTGGATAATGCAAATAATATTTTTGTTGCTGATGCGGCAAAAGATAGTATTTTTAAATTTGATGCATTCGGAGAGGAATTGCAGTCATTTGGAGGAAGTAGTGTATTTAAAAATCCATATGCTGTTCAATATTTCAATAAAACTTTATATGTTGTGGATACCGGAAACGATAGAATATTAAGATTTATTTTATCAACTGATCTAAATTAGGATGTATGTTAAAGAAACTATTTAATCTCATATTTTTATTTGTTTCTATAACCATTTATTCACAAGAATTAATTCCGATAATAAATCTTCATTATAATGATAGTTTAGGAATTAGTTCTTTAGTTAATCAAACGGTAAAAATATCTGGCATAATTACTGCTTCAAAAAACTTTGGTGCAAGTGGTCCTGCATTCTTGCAAGATAATACGGGTGGTGTCTCGGTTTATGGTAGTAGATTAACTAATTTCGTTCAAATTGGAGATTCTGTAACTTTAACTTCCAAAGTAGTAAATTATAATGGGTTAACACAGATTGATTTTTCTACAGGAATATTTACAAAACATTCCTCAGGAAATGTGGTTGAACCTATTTTAGTTACAATTGACATGATAAAAAGTCAAAATTGGAATGGTGTAGAAGAACTTGAAGGTAGATTAGTTAGATTAAGTGATGTAAAGATTAACGCTACCGGTAATTTTTTAGGAAATACTAATTACACTATAACTGATTCGCTTAATAGTATGGATTTGAGGATTGATGCCGATGTAACTTCTCTAGTGGGGACAGTTATTCCACAATCAAAAGTAGATATTATCGGAATAGTAGGGCAATATAAGTCCGGCAGTCCATATAATTCAGGATATCAGTTAATGCCTCGAAGCAGTGATGATATTATTACACTATATGTGCCGGTAATCATTCCTCCTGTTATTCTTTCAAACGTTACTGAAAATTCTTTTTCGGTTTTTTTTAACACTGTAAGAGAAGGGAATACCGAAATTAAATGGGGGAAGACCACAGCCTTAGAATTAGGAACTTTATTAATTCCTGATATGACTACCGAACATAATATATCTGTTGATAATTTAGAAAAAAATGTGAGATATTATTATAAAGTATTTTCAACTAATTTGTTCGGAACTAGTGAAAGTAGTATACAAACAGCAGTAACATCCACCTCAACTATTTCTAGCGGAAAAATTAATGTTTATTTTAATAGTAGTGTGGATAATGAAGTTGCTATTCCTGGGAACAATGCTCTTGGAAATATTGATTTTAAATCCAAAATCATAAATAGAATAAACAATACTAATTATTCTTTAGATATTGCTCTATATAGTTTTTTCGGTATGGATGATGTTGCTAACGCTATTATTGCTGCAAAAAATAGAGGAGTAAAAGTAAGGGTAGTTTATGATAGCAGAACAACTCAGAGTTCAATGCAATTATTATTGAATTCCGGAATAAAGATAAGTAAACGTCCCTCAGGGTTAAGCGGTATAATGCATAATAAATTTGCAATCTTTGATGCTAGAGACGCTACAAACGAAAATGACTGGATTTGGACAGGATCTTTTAATTGGACAAGCAGCGAATTAAATTGGCGTAACAATGCAATTGAAATCAATGACCATAATTTAGCCAACGCTTTTACTAAAGAATTTGAAGAAATGTGGGGAAGTAATACAGACGATCCGAACTCTGCAAACGCAAAATTTGGAACTCAAAAACTTGATAATACACCTCATACATTCGACGTAAACGGAATTCCTGTTAGTTTATATTTTAGTCCTTCGGATAATACGGAAGATAAAATTAAATCAACTTTACTTACAGCAGATTCATCAATGTATTTTGCATTGTTAATTTTTACAAGTGACAATTTGTACAACGGTATTAGTAACAGATATCAAGCAGGTTTAAGAGATATTCGGGGTATTATAGATGACGTTAATGCTATTGGAAGCGAGTTTACTAAATTATCCGCAATAGCGCAAATGTTTGATTATAATTTAAGTAATACACTTCATCATAAATATGGAATAATTGATGCATCTTATCCTTCATCTTTTCCGGCAGTTATAACCGGAAGTCATAATTGGTCTCGTGCAGCTAATGAAGATAATGATGAAAATACTTTAATAATTAAAGATATTTATATTGCAAATCAATATATGCAAGAATTTAAAAAAAGATATAACGATTTGGGTGGTACTACAAGTTTTGTTATACCTATAATTTCGTCTGTTGATGATAATAATTCTATTTATCCAAAAACTATTGAACTTAAACAAAATTATCCTAATCCTTTTAATCCTATTACAACAATATCGTTTTTTAATCCGATCGAACAAAAAATAAAATTAAATGTATATAATGTAGTTGGGGAAAAAGTTAAAATACTATTTGATGGAAACGCAAAAGCCGGTTTAAATGTTATAGACTTTAATGCTGAAAATTTAAGTAGCGGAATTTATATTTATCAATTGGAAACATTGCAGGGTAGTATAAGTAAAAAATGTGTTCTATTAAAATAATTTTATAAGTTTATTGCGAATATAAATTTAATTAGTTAATTTTAAAAATTGTAAAATTTTATTTTAGGAGTACAATGACTAATCATGAAGGAACAGTTGTCCAGGTAATAGGTCCCGTAGTAGATATTGATTTTTCCGAAGGCTACTTACCTAAAATTTATAATGCCGTAAAAATTCCGAGAACAAATATTGAAGGTATAGAAGAAGAATTAATAGTTGAAGTTCAACAACATTTAGGTGAAAATAGAGTACGAGCAGTTGCGATGGACTCCACTGACGGTTTAGTAAGAGGTATGAAAGCTATTGATACCGGTGAGACAATTACTGTTCCGGTTGGTCCAGAAACATTGGGACGTTTAATAAATGTTGTTGGCGAAGGTATAGACGGAAAAGAACCGATAAAAACTACAAAAAGATATCCAATACACAGACATGCACCAAAATTTACTAATCTTACCACTAAGCAAGAAATGTTTGAAACCGGTATAAAAGTTATCGATTTATTAGAACCTTATTCAAAGGGGGGTAAAACAGGTCTATTTGGCGGTGCAGGTGTTGGAAAAACCGTAGTTATTATGGAATTAATACATAATATTGCAAAACAACACGGCGGATATTCGGTATTTGCCGGTGTTGGAGAAAGAACACGTGAAGGAAATGACCTTTACAGAGAAATGACCGAGTCTGGAGTTATAAACAAAACTGCATTAGTTTTCGGACAGATGAACGAACCTCCGGGAGCAAGATTACGCGTAGGATTAACAGGTTTAACTATTGCAGAATATTTTCGTGATGAAGAAGAAAGAGACGTTTTATTATTTATTGATAATATTTTCCGATTTACACAAGCAGGTTCTGAAGTATCTGCTTTATTAGGTCGTATGCCGTCGGCGGTGGGATATCAACCAAACTTAGCTAGCGAAATGGGTGAATTGCAAGAAAGAATTACATCAACTGATAAAGGCTCAATTACTTCGGTACAAGCTATTTACGTTCCAGCTGACGATTTAACTGATCCGGCTCCTGCTACTGCATTCAGCCACTTAGATGCTACTACTGTATTAAGCCGTCAAATTTCTGAATTAGGAATTTATCCGGCTGTAGATCCATTAGACTCAACTTCTAGAATTCTTGAACCTGGTGTGATTGGTTACGAGCATTATCAGACCGCAAAACTTGTTAAAGAGATATTGCAAGGATATAAAGATTTGCAAGACATCATTAATATTTTAGGTATGGATGAATTGAGCGAAAGTGACAAAATAATTGTTAGACGCGCTAGAAGAATCCAAAGATTTTTAAGTCAGCCTTTCCACGTTGCAGAACAATTTACCGGATTTAAAGGTAAATATGTTAAATTAGAAGATACAATACGAAGCTTTAAAGAGATTATCGACGGTAAACATGATGATTTACCTGAACAAGCATTTATGTATGTTGGAACTATTGAAGAAGCCGTAGAAAAAGCTAAAGGAATGCGTTAATAAATGAAAGAAATACTTTTAGAAGTTGTTACTCCGTCAAAATCAGTATTTGACGGTAAAATTAAATCTCTTACCGTGCCAGGTACATTAGGTAGTTTTCAAGTATTATACAACCATGCACCTATTATTAGTAGTTTTGAAATTGGTGTTGTATCTTTTATAGATGAAAATGATAAACTATATAAGTTTTGTACTTCCGGTGGTACAGTTGAGGTTCAAGCTAATAAAATTATTTTATTAGCCGAAACTTTTGAAAGCAAAGAAGAAATTGATGCTAAACGTGCTAAAGATGCGCTTACTCGTGCTAAAAATCGACTTTCAATTGAAAACAAAGAAAAAATCGATGTTACTAGAGCAGAAGCGGCATTACAAAGAGCAATTAATAGATTAAATTTTATCAAATAAGTATGTTAAACATCAGGTTTTTATCTTAAATTCTTAGATAAACCTTATAATAAATAGTTTATTTAAATAAAGATGGTTCCTAAATTCACTAGGAACCATTTTTATTTTAAATGGAACTTTTTTATTTAAATTATTGTTAAAACATTCGAACATTCTAATAAAAAGTTTTAATACATATATGACTAATACAAATGATTCCAAAAAAGATCTAATACTAAAAACCGCTCGTGAGTTATTAGCACAAAACGGATTTGCTAAAACAACTTTAGACGATATTGCCGGCGCACTTGGTATGAAAAAATCTTCTTTATATTATTACTATGAAAATAAAGATGATTTAATACAAGATGTAATGATAAAAGAAGAAGAAAAATTTTTTACTGAAGTATATAAAGATCTAAGTAAACAGATTCCAGCAATTGATAAGATAATAAAATTTGAATTAGCAAAATTCAAATATGTTGCTGAAACATCGAAAATGTATATAATGACTCCCAATTTATTTATTGATTTCAAAACAAAATTATTTGAATATTTAAAACAGGTAAGAGCAAAGGAACTTAACATCCTAACAGAAATAATTACTAAAGGCATTGAAGATAAAGAAATTATTAAATGTGATTCAAAGAAAGTTGCTAATTTGTTATTAACAATTTCCGAATCATTAAGGCATAGAGAATTTTATTATGCTGCGTTTTCAGTAACTAAAGAAATTAATTTTGATAATGCTGTGGAAGAGATGACGTTTGCAATTAAAATGATATTTGAAGGATTAAAGACAAAAAAATTATAAACGGAGGAATAATTGATTCTTAAAAACATGTTAATATTATTATTGTTTATTGCTCATTCACTTGAAGGACAGACAATAAATAAAATTACCGTATCTTTAAATGATGCTTTAGTCTTGGCGTTGGAAAAAAATACGGATGTTAAAGTTGCTTTAATGGAGGTTGAAAAGAGCGAGGAAAAAGTTAGAGAAGCAAAAAGTGGTTTGTTTCCAAAAATTGATATCTCGGGACAATATCAACGTTATTTGGAAAAACCTGTTATTTTTTTGCCTCCCGGATCACCATTAGGTACTACTTTAAAAATTGGTGCAGATAATTCATATAATGCTGCTGCATCTTTGACAGTTCCGCTATTATCTTTCAGTTTATACGACGGAATTAGTATTGCAACTGAGAGCAAGAATATTGCTAAAGAAAATTTACGCTCAATTAAAAACAAAGTAATCTCAGATGTAAAAAAAGCTTATTATTTATCATTATTATTAAGCGAAACTAAAGATGTGATGATACAAAGTTTGAAAAATGCAGAAGAAAATTTTAATAATATAAAAAAACTTAATTTAGGCGGAATATTATCCGACTATGATGTACTTAGAGCCGAAGTACAAGTTGAGAATTTAAAACCTACGGTTTTACAAGCAGAAAACAATTTTAATTTAAGTATTGAAGCCTTAAAAGTTTCTATCGGACTTGATTCTGATACAAAATTAGAAATTGTAGGTAATTTAGATAACTATGTGGAAAATGAGATTAATGCTGAAGAAATTATTAATAAAGTAGTACAAAATAATTCGCAATTAGCATTAATTGAACTTCAAAAAAAACTTTACGAAAAAAGTATTAGTCTTGAAACGTCAGCGTACTATCCGATGCTTGCCGGTTTTGGGAATTATCAATATCAAGCTCAAGCAAATGATTTTAAATTTAATGATTATAACTGGGTAAATACATTTGTAGTCGGTTTTCAAATTCAAGTTCCGGTTTTTAACGGTTTTAAGACTGATTCCAGAATAAATCAAGCTGAGATTGGATTAAGTCAAATTAATGAACAAAAACGTAATTTTACGGAATTGATCAAAACACAAACATTGAGTATTATTTATAGAATTGAACAGGCTAAAAAGAGAATCATGGGTCAGGAGAAAACAGTAAAACAGGCATCTGAAGGTTATGAAATTGCTAAAAAAAGATTAGAAAATAATCTTTCTACTCAGCTTGAATTAAATGATGCCGAATTAGCATTGAGACAATCAAAATTAAACAGATTACAAGCAATTTATGATTATAAAGTTGCTCAAGCAGAATTAGAAAACGTATTAGGAATTTTGAATTAAGGAGCCATAATGAAAATTAAAAATATTTTTTTAGTAGCATTTACTTTATTTATAATAATTGGATGTAGCAAGAAAGATGAAACAAGTAATTTAACTGATAAAGTTACTCCTGTTGAAGTAAAAACTGTAAAACGATCGGTAATTGATAGAGAAATTGACCTTGTAGGAACTTTAGCTCCTTGGAAAGAAGCAAATTTAGGAGCTCAGAATACAGGGAGAATCCAAAAAATTTATGTTGAAGAAGGGAATAGAGTAAAACAAGGAGATCTGCTTTTTGAAATGGATGATACTCAATTAGCAACCGCAAAAATACAACTCCAAGTTTCGAAAGATAATTACTTAAGACTAAAACCCTTATTTGAAACCGGCTCAATATCAAAAAGTCAGTTTGAACAAGTAAAAGCTACATATGAAACTTCTGAAAAGTCGTATGAATTATTACTTACAAATACACAATTTAAGGCTCCGTTTGCAGGTATTATAACTGATAAAAAATTAAATGAAGGCGAAGTATTTTTATTAGCTCCCGGAGGAGTAGGAACTCCGACAATAGTATCTTTAATGCAAATAAACCCGCTTAAATTACTTGTAAATGTTAGTGAAATTAATTTTAAAGATATCAAAATGAATCAACAAGTGAGGATAACCTCAGATATTTATTCCGGTGAAATTTTTATAGGAAATATTAGCAGAATTGACCCAACAATAAATGCATCATCCAGAACTTTTGAAGTTGAGATCAAGATAATAAATAATAATGAAAAATTACGCCCGGGTATGTTTGTTCGAGCTACGATTGCACTGGGTAAATCAGAAGGATTAATGATTCCAAGATCTTCAGTATTAAAATTATTAGGTACAACCTCATATTTTGGTTTTATTGCTGAAGGGGATTTAGCTAAACGAATTGAATTGAAATTAGGAAAAGAAATTAATGAGAATATTGAAATTATTAGCGGTTTAAATGAGGGAGATCTAATTGTAACGACCGGACAAGGATTACTAAAAGACGGTAGCAAAATTTCAATAAAAGCAAAAAAAGATTAAGGAGATATTGATGAATCTACCTGAAATATCAGTAAGAAGACCGATAACAACAATTATGTTGTTTATGGCAATAATGATTATTGGCTATGTATCGTTTAGCAGACTGCCGATAGATTTATTTCCGGAAATAGAACCACCAAATATTAGTGTATTAACGCAATATCCAGGAGCAAGTGCACAAGACGTCGAATTGAATGTGACAAAAAAGATTGAGGCGGGTTTAAGCTCAATTACAAATTTGAAAAAAATTCGCTCCACCTCAATAGATAATATCTCCGTAGTTTCATTAGAGTTTGAATTTGGCTCAAATTTGGATGAAGCCACTAATGATATAAGATCAGCATTAGAATTTACAAAAAGAAATTTACCGGATGATGCAGAAGACCCTACAATATTCAAATTCAGTACTAATATTTTTCCGATAATGTTTATTGCAGTACAGGCTAAAGATAGTTATGTCGGATTAAATAAAATAGTTGAGAATGAAATATTAGATCCGTTAAAACGAGTAAACGGTGTTGGTACGGTTCAAGCTTTTGGTGGTCCTATAAGGCAAATTTTAATACATGTTGATGAGAATAAGCTTGAGGCATATAATATATCGGTATCTCAAATTGGGCAAGTTTTACAATCTGAAAATGTGAACTTACCTTCCGGTTCTATTAAAATGGGGGATATGGAATATAATTTGCGTGTACCTGCTGAATTTTCAAATGCGGATGATATAAGAAATTTAGTATTGGGATCACAAAACGGAAAAGTTATCTATTTGAAGGACGTTGCTGTTGTTAAAGATAGTTTAAAAGATAGAACAATAAATGTGAGATTAAACGGCGGAAGAGGATTACAAATAATTGTTCAAAAGCAATCGGGAGCTAATACTGTTGATGTTGTTAAAAATGTTAAAGAAAAAATTGCTCAATTGCAAAAAAACTTACCTTCGGATGTAAAAATTGAAATAATACAGGATTCATCTCAGTTTATAATTCAATCTGTTGATAATCTAACCGAAGCAGTTTTATTAGGAGGAATTTTTGTAGTTTTAGTTGTACTTATATTTTTAAGACAGTGGCGAGCAACATTTATTATTATGATAGTTTTGCCAGTTTCACTAATCGGAGCCTTTATATATTTATATTTTTCAGGAAATACAATAAATATTATATCGCTTTCATCTTTGTCTATTGCAGTGGGATTGGTTGTTGATGACGCAATTGTTATCTTAGAGAATATTTCACATCATATTGAACGTGGCGCTAGACCACGCGAAGCAGCAATATTCGGCTCTGCCGAAGTTGGATTAGCAGTTGCAGCAGCTACATTTACAATTGTTGCTGTATTCTTTCCTTTGGTTTTTATATCAGGTATTGCCGGAATATTATTTAATCAATTAGGTTTTTTAGTAACCGTAATGATTCTTGTTTCATTACTAGCAGCTATTACATTAATTCCTATGTTGGCTTCAAAAATGTTACCCGCTAAAAAAGTTAGAAAACCTATTTCAAATCCTTTACTATTAAAAATAGATTCAAATTTAGGAAAAGGACTTGATGCAATAGATAATTTTTATAAAAAAGTATTAGAATGGGCTTTAGACCATAAAAAGAGTGTTATTTTAATTTCGTTACTAATATTCTTTTCTTCGTTAGCTCTTATTCCGCTGTTAGGAACAGAGTTTATTCCAAAGTCCGATTCATCTCAATTTCAGGTTAATTTTGAACTGGAGCCGGGTAGAAGACTTGAAGAAACTGTTGAATATGTAAAGAAAATTGAAGAAATGGTTAAAGCTGAATTTCCTGAAGTTGTTTACATTTCGGCACGAGCGGGCGTAAATGATATGGGATTTTCTTCTTTATTATTCGGACAAAGTGAAGGAACAAACATAGCAGGATTTCAGCTAAGGACTAAACAATTAAGTGATAGAAATAGAACAATTTTTGAAATGGCAGATATAATTAGAGAAAAAATAAAAGATCTACCGGGTATAAAGAGTTTTAGTGTAAATACAGCCGGTTCTGCCGGATTTCTAACTGGGGCTACCGGTGCACCTATTCAAGTTGATATAATTGGTCCTGATTTAACTGAATCTTACAAAATCGCAAATCAATTAACTGAATACTTGAAGAAAATAAATGGTCCGAGAGATATAAGAATTGACATTGGAGATCCGAGACCGGAACTTCAGATTGTATTGCAACGTGATAAATTGGCGTTAAATGGTCTAAACACACATACTGTCGGAAATACTTTACGTAATAGTTATTACGGTTTAACTCCCACTAAATATCGTGAATTAGGAGATGAGTATGATATTTTTGTGAGTTTACCCCCGGAGAAAAAAAATAAAATTTCAGATATAGAAAACTTACCTATCAAAACCGTTTTAGGAACAACTGTAAGACTTAAAGATGTTGGCAAAGTAATTCAGTCTTATTCACCCCCGACTATTAAGCGAAAAGAGCAAGAACGCGTTATAGGTGTATTAGCTGACGTTTCCGGACGTTCATTGGGTGATGTTGCCGGAGATATTAAAGAATTTGTTAATAAATTAGAGTTGCCTGCAAATACGACAATAGAGTATGGCGGTCAAATTGAACAACAAGGGGATACATTTAAAGATTTATTGTTCTTATTATTGCTAAGTGTAATTTTAGTTTATATGGTTATGGCAGCACAATTTGAATCATTACTTGATCCTTTTATTATTATGTTCTCAATTCCTTTTGCATTTACAGGTGTATTTGTAGGGCTTTTTATAACAGGTGTATCTTTTAGTGTGATTGCTTTTTTAGGAAGTATAATGTTGGTAGGAATTGTTGTTAAAAATGCAATTGTTTTGGTTGATTTTACAAATATCACACGAGCCAGAGGCTATGAATTGCGACATGCAATAATATATTCAGGTAGAAATAGATTACGCCCTGTGTTGATGACAACTTTAACAACACTACTCGGTTTATTACCGCTTGCATTAAGTAGCGGAGACGGTTCGGAAATTTGGAAACCTTTAGGTATTTCAACCATAGGAGGTTTATTCTTTTCCACATTAATTACTTTAGTTTTAGTTCCGGTATTGTATTCGGTTTTTGAAACAAGAGTTAAAAACAAAAAAGAAATTGATTAAAGAGGATATTATGAAAGCTGTAATGATTGTATATAACCATGGAATAACAGAAGAAGTTAATGATGCACTTTCTGAATTAAATATTAAAGGATTTACGCGATTTCTAAACGTTCACGGTCAAGGAAGTATAAACGGTGAACCGCATTTAGGATCCCATATTTGGCCAAGTTTAAATGCGGTTGTATTAACAATAATTGAAGATAATTTAGTTGATAACCTTCTAGATAAAGTTAAACAAATTAATTCCGAAGCCGAAGAGCAGGGTATTCATGCTTATGTTTGGAATATTGAAAAAGCTGTTTAATTTATTTATTAATAATAAGTTACTCCTTCATTTAATTTGAAGGAGTAACAATGTATTTTAAATCACAATTTCAAAATATTATACAAATTAAACTTGACATTTTTAATAAGATATAATATATTTGTTACCATGAATACAAAAAGAATAAAATTAACCGTATTAGTATTTTTAATTTCGCAAATAACTTTATTATTTGCAGGTGCGTTTATTTCATATTTTCACGGACGCAGCACAGGCGATAGCATTATTCTTGAATGGCAGACCGGACAAGAATCTAACCTTAAAACTTTTGTGGTTGAAAGAAAAACTCCTATAAGCAATTTCACTGAATTAGGTGTTGTTAATTGTAAAGGTAGCAATTCACTTTATACCTATACTGATAATAATGCTTATAAATCCAATGAAGCTGCTTACATTTATCGTTTAAAACTAATAGATAAAGATGGTGATGCATCTTACTCAAACGAAGTTACGGTTACACACGGTGGGGTATCAAGCGTAAAAAGAACTTGGGGAAGTATTAAGGCATTGTTTAGATAATCATTATTCTCTTTTCTTGTGAGTTCCGTTTACCATGATTAAGGACCATCCGATATTTTTAGCCTCAAAGTCTCCTCGTAGACGAAAACTACTTAAAATCCTAAATTTAAAATTTCGTGCATTTTCTGTTGATGCAGATGAATCGTTAATAGCAGGTGAATTTCCCGTTGATACAGTTTTAAGACTCTCATCCATCAAACTTAACGAAGCAAAAAAAATTGTTTCTAACGGAATAATTATTACTGCAGATACGATTGTTGTTTTAGAAGATAAAATAATTAATAAACCAAAAGATAAAAAAGATGCTGAAAAAATTCTAAAAAAATTAAGCGGAAACACTCATATAGTATATACCGGATTTGCAATACATAATACAAAAAACAATAAGACAATCTTTGATTATGAGACGACCGAAGTTACTTTTAGAAAATTAGATAAACAGGAAATAATAGATTATATTGAGACCGGTAGTCCCATGGATAAAGCCGGAGCGTATGGGATACAAGATGATTTCGGTGCAGTTTTTATTGAAAAAATACATGGCTGTTATTACAATGTTGTAGGATTACCTCTTCAAAAGTTATACAAAAGATTAAAGGAAATTATCTAGTTGATTAAAAAGATAAAACGCAATTTATACATTGTATTTGGTTTAGCAATATTTTTATATCTTATTTTTGCAATATTTACAAATCTTAAAGACTTAACCGAAACCTTAAAATCATTTAAGTGGGTTTTTTTACCTTTACTATTATTGTTTTCTTATTTTAATTATATTTCACGATTCTTAAAATGGCATTATTATGTTAGACTGCTTAAAATTAATGCTAGTATTAAATTATCTTTCTCAATATTTATGAGTGGATTGGCAATGAGCCTTACTCCGGGGAAAATGGGTGAAGTATTAAAATCTTATATGTTAAAACAGACCATTGGTGAATCAATAAGTAAAACAGCTCCGATTGTATTTGTTGAAAGAGTAACTGATTTTTTGTCACTTGTTCTTTTATCTTTAACGGGGGCTATATACTATAATTTTGGCATTATGTCTACAGTTATAGTCGGTGTTTTTTTTCTTGTTATTATTCTAATTGTTAGCAACAAAAAATTGTCATTTAAATTTATTGATACATTAGGAAAGATTGGTTTTTTAACAAAACACGCCAGACGTCTGCATGACGCATACGAGAGTTCTTACATTATGCTTCAATTCAAGCCTTTAATATATATGGTGTTATTAAGTTTAATTGCTTGGTTTTTTGAGTGTATTGGATTTTATTTTGTGCTTTACAATTTTGAAAAAACTATTTTATTTATACTTCCGATTTTTGTATATTCATTTTCTACTATAATAGGTTCGGTAACGATGTTACCGGGAGGTTTAGGAGCGACAGAAGGAAGCTTGACTTATTTATTACATATAAACGGATTTAATAGTGAAGAGGCTTTGGCATCAACATTTATAATTAGAACGGTTACATTATGGTTTGCTTTAGTTATAGGAGTTTTTCATCTGTTTCATTTTCAAAAAAAATATGGCGAAATATCAATAGATAAACAGGAGTAAACTATGTCAACATACAAAAATATTATCGTTCCTGAAAAAGGAGAAAGAATAACAATAAATGAAAATAAACTAAATATCCCTGATAATCCGATTATCCCATTTATTGAAGGTGACGGTATAGGACCGGATATTTGGAAAGCTTCTCAATATGTTTTTGATTCAGCAGTTGAAAAAGCATACGGAGGGAAAAAGAAAATTGAATGGATGGAAGTTTATGCCGGAGAAAAAGCATTAAAAGTTTATGGAGAAAATGTTTGGTTACCGGATGAAACAATTGAGGCAATTAAAGAATTTATTGTAGCAATAAAAGGTCCGTTAACTACGCCGATAGGTGGCGGAATAAGAAGTCTAAATGTGGCTTTAAGACAGATATTAGACTTATTTGCTTGTGTAAGACCGGTTAAATATTATGATGGTACGCCAAGTCCTGTGAAACGTCCTCAAGATCTAGATATTGTAATTTTTAGAGAAAACACCGAAGATGTATATGCGGGAATTGAATTTAAATCCGGAACTGAGGAAGCAAAGAAATTGATAGAATTTATAAATAATAGTTTTAATAAAAAAATACGGTTAGATAGCGGTATTGGTATTAAACCAATAAGTAAGTTTGGTACGGAAAGATTGGTAAAAAAGGCAATTGAGTTTGCAATTGAAAACAAACGCAAAAATGTGACCTTAGTTCATAAAGGAAACATTATGAAATTTACTGAAGGTAGTTTTAGGGATTGGGGTTATGAAACAGCAAAAACGTTTTTTAGAGATTCCATAATTACCGAAGATGAATTATGGGAAATATATAACGGAAAGCAACCTGAAGATAAGATATTAATAAAAGACAGGATTGCAGATAGTATTTTTCAACAAGTATTGTTACGACCGGCAGAATATGATGTATTGGCTACACCTAATTTGAACGGAGATTATTTATCAGATGCATGTGCTGCTCAAGTAGGTGGATTAGGAATAGCTCCGGGTGCAAATATAAGTTATCATTATGCCGTATTCGAAGCCACTCACGGAACTGCACCAAAATATGCCGGTTTGGATAAAGTTAATCCTGGAAGTGTAATTTTAAGCGGTGTAATGATGCTAGAATATATAGGTTGGAAAGAAGCAGCAGATTTAATAGAAAAATCTATGCAAAAAACTATTTCGAGCAAGGTAGTAACATATGATTTTGCAAGACAACTTGAAGATGCTACCGAAGTAAGTTGTTCACAATTTGGTAAAGAAATAGTAAAAAATTTATAGAACAAATAATTTTATAAAATAACAGAATTACTTGATTTTATTTGTAGGTATTGTTATTTTGCTATAACATTAATAAATAAGTTGAGGTTAAAATGTCGGAAGATAATGGTTTAGGAAAAGGTTTAATAATTGGTTTTTTAACCGGTGCTGCAGTTGGATCTATTATAGCGTTATTATTCGCTCCGAAATCCGGTAAAGAATTAAGAAGTGATATTAAACAAAAATCTCAAGACTTTATAGATGAAGCCGGAGAAGTTTTAGAAACAGCAAAGCAAAAAGCAACAGTGATAATTAATGACGGAAAGAAAAAATCGGAAGAAATGGTTGCAGAAGTTAAAGAAAAAGTTGAGAAACTAACAGATGAAGCTGAAAAAATTCTAGCTACCGCAAAAGAAAAAGCCGGTGAATTTGTAGATGACGGAAAATCAAAACTATCTCGCGAAACAGACCGAATTAAGAATGCCGTTAAAGCCGGTTTGGATACATTTAAATCTGAACAAGAAGCCTAAAACTTATGGAATATTTTATTAATGTTGCGTTAGTTTTTTTGATTTTAGCTGCTGCTTTTTTATGCATCTATGTTATTACCGCATTAAAAAAGATAGTTGAATCTATTGTAAAATTACAATCAGATTTATCAAAATTAATTGAACAAACTATACCGGTTCTAAAAAGTTTAGAACAAGCTAGTTCAAATATTAATAGATTATCTAATGATATTGAACGCAAAATAAAGAAAGTAGATAATTTTACAGAATCATTAAAAGAGAGATTTTCTTCAATAGTAAATCTTAAAGAAAACATTGCGCCTATTAATCCGATAATGAAATTATTAAAGAATTTATCGGCTATTCAGAAAGGTGTAGCTTCTTTTATTAGCTATTTGAAACAAAATTAATAAGTAATTTATAGAGACGGAGGAAAATTGAAAGAATATCAAACCGATGCAATAAGGAATATTGCTTTTATTGGTCATGGCGGAAGTGGAAAAACTTCTATATCCGAGTATTTATTATACTATGCCGGTGAAACTAACAGGATAGGTAGAGTTGAAGAAGGGAATACCATTTCCGATTATACAGCAAACGAAATAGAAAAACAATTTTCTATTGTAGCTACTCCTTTAAATATTGAATGGAATAACACAAAGGTGAATTTTGTTGATACACCGGGATACGCAGATTTGTTAGGTCAAGTTATTTCTAGTTTACATGTTGTTGATACTGCTGTTGCAGTTGTTAAAAGTGCTGAAGGAATTGAAGTAGGTACTGAAACTAATTGGGAGTTAGTCACAAAAAACAAATTGCCTTCTGCAATTGTTATAAATAAAGTTGATAATGAACATTCTAGATATGAAGAAACTTTTGAAAAATGTCGTGAAAAATTAACACATGATTCAACATTAATTACATTTCCTGTTAAAGAAGGTTTAAATTTTAAATCTGTCATCGATTTAACTACGATGAAAATGTATACTTTTGATGAAGCAGCTACAAAAAAATATTCGGAATCAGAAATTCCTGCTGATTTAATTGATAAAGCTACTGACTTAAGAAATGAATTAATAGAAAAAATTGCTGAGACAGACGAAGATTTATTGAATAAATTTTTAGAAGAAGGTACTTTAGATGATGAAAGTTTTACTAAAGGATTAAAAAAAGCTATAAGTAGCCGTAATTTAACACCTGTTTTTACAGTATCTGCTTCTAAAGGGGTCGGCTTAATTAATTTCTTAAATTTTGTTGTTAAATATTTCCCTTCTCCAGCAGATGTTGAACCTGCAGTAGGAAAAATAAAAGATAGTCAGAATGAAGTTGTAATACCATGTGATCCTAAAGGAGAAACATGTTTATTTGTTTTCAAATCTTTATCAGAACAACATGTTGGCGAGTTGTCTTTCTTTAAAGTTTATTCCGGAAGTGTTGGAATCGGAATGGATTTAGAAAATACATCTAAGAATAAAACAGAAAGAATGGGACAAATTTTTGTAACTAACGGTAAAACAAGAAAAGATATATCAAAATTATATGCAGGTGATATTGGTGCTGTTGTAAAATTGAAAGATACTCAGACAGGTAACACTCTAACTTCAAAAAATTTACTTGTAGTACTTCCTCAAATTGATTTTCCGGAGCCTGTAATTAGAGCTGCCGTAAAACCGAAGGCAAAAGGAGATGAAGATAAAATATCTAGTGGTTTGCATACTGCTCATCAAGAAGACCCGACATTGCAAGTTCATTTCGACCCAGAATTAAGTCAGACAATCATTTTAGGACAAGGTGAACTTCAGTTAGCATTAGCAACAAAATTATTAAAAGAAAGATATAAAGTTGAAGTTGATTTAGTTGAACCTCGTATCCCTTATCGTGAGACTATTAAAGGTGTTTGTGAAAATGCTGAATACAAGCATAAAAAACAATCAGGCGGTCGCGGTCAGTACGGACACGTTGTGCTTAAATTAGAACCGAAAACTCGCGGTGAAGGTTTTGAATTTGTTGATGCAATTGTTGGTGGTGTGGTACCTGGTAGATTTATTCCAGCTGTTGAAAAAGGCTTAAAAGAGATAATGACAAAAGGTATTTTAACGGGTAGTAAGGTTATTGATATTAAAGCAACATTACATTTTGGATCTTACCATGACGTGGATTCAGATGAAGTCTCTTTTAAAATAGCTGCTTCTCAAGCATTTAAGAAAGGTTTTATGGAAGCTAAACC
>JAEXOD010000053.1 GCA_023447335.1 Bacteroidota bacterium | reverse complement strand
ATGTACGTAACTTAGAGGCGTTTGGAGTTGGTTTGCAGCGAAGTGAGCCAACTCATACAAAACAGATATATTCAAAATACTTCGCATACCAACTCATTGGGCGTAATAATGAAATTTTACTCAAATTAACAAATATGACAACAATTCACTTTTTAGATGTCGGGTGTGCTGACACTTCCCTCATAATATCAAATGGAAATTATATTCTTATCGACTGCTATAATATCGATGAGCATAAAAACTTATTACCTATTTCAAAAAATATACAAACAGTATTTTTAACGCATCAGCATTATGATCACTTTCTAGGTCTTGAATTCCTGAAAGACAATGGATATAGTATTGATAACATTATTCAATCTCCTTATGAAAGGAGATACTCTGATAACAGTGTAAAATTAGAAGAATGGAATTCTTTTAACGACCTAGTTAAATATTTTGCAAATAAAGGTACAAAGGTATATAAACCATTTCGTCAAGAGAGGTTCGACTCTCCTTGGTGGAATGCATATGGTCTACAATTCTGGATGATTGGACCCGAAAAAAGTATTGCGACAAAAGAAACTAGAGAATTGCATGATGCTTCATTAGTTGTTACTATTAAATCTTCACGTATATGTTGCTTCGCAGGAGATGCCTCAGATTCAAGCTTGAACTGGATATCAAAAAACACAAACAACTATTGTGGGGATATATTGCACGCTAGTCACCATGGTAGTATCAACGGTGCTGATGAAGATTTCATAAAAAATGCTAATGCAAAAGATTCAATAATATCAACAAAAGAAGGAGTTTACGATAATGTGCCTGATGCAGAGGCATTAAAGAGATATTCAAAATATTCAAAATCTGGTGTTTATAGAACAGATAAAGTAAAATCAATTCATTGGTCTTTTTAAAATTAAGCAATGGACAATTCCGAATTCTTAAAACAAGACTTTTCAGAGTGTTTTGGTCAGCTTAGGCATTATGATACCATTATCATCGATAGCTTTAAATTCATTTTTACGATTTATGTAGCATTGATAGGTGGTGCTATTTCCATATTTGATTTGAAACTTCCAATAGATTTATTATTACTCTCAAAGTTATTAATAATTATCTCAATAGTTTTTTGCTTTTTTGTTCTATTTTATATCATTGAACAAAGGGTATATTTCGTAAAGGTAGCACGATATATTAACGAGATACGAGATCATTATTTGACCGGTAATAATTTGGGATTTAAAAACTTGTCAAATTTTTATCATGACAAAGGAAAACCAGAATATTTTAGTTTAACAAGCAGTCATATAATACTAGCAATTATTGTATCAGCTTTAAATTCCTTTAGCATAGGATTACTGCTTTATGTAAACAGAGTTGATCCATTGTACTTAATTGTTGGATTAGCGATCCTTTCATTCAGTATTGAAATATACTTATTACATTTCTATTTAAATAGGAAAGAGAAAAAAAATCAAATAAAGCACCTGAAAACTAAATGACGAGGAAATATTATACTACGCCACGGGCTAAGCAAGGTTGGGTTTCCCAATACAAGGCCCACAATAAACTCCACTAAGCCTAGCCTCAGAAAGTTTAACTAAGATAGCATTCCTAACTAATAATTGTATAAAGATAACAGATTATGGAGCCAAATGATAGACAAAAAGTATTCGAAAAAATTTTTAAGGAACATATAAAAATTGAAACATATTCAAAATCAATAAATAGTTTATATAGTCCAAGACTAAGGAATAAAATAAACTACAAACCCTATTACCAAAGAAACTATGTCTGGGATACAAACAAAGCCACATATTTTATCGAAAGCATTTTAATTGGGACTGAAGTTCCTCCATTAATTTTCTTTGATAATAATACTGAGATTGAGGTAATTGATGGTCGACAAAGATTTGAAACCATTTTGAGGTTCATGAATGGTGAGTTTTCTTTAACAACCAAGGGACTAAACATATTAAAACAATTAAAGAAATGTTCTTATGATGATCTGGCTAAGAGCGATCCAACAATTATTGATATTTTTCTAGACGCTAAAATCAGAATTATAGAATTTAAATTAGTTAACGAACCACCTCTAGATAAGTTTTTAGAAGATCGTGTTAAAAAAGAAATTTTTTCAAGATATAATACTGGAATTACTCCATTGAAGAAATCCGAAATCGATAATGCGATTTATGATGAGGACAATCTTTCAAATTTATTCAAGGAATATCTTGAAGAGAATATGTTAGAAAGACAGAAAATATAATCAACGTTTTTCATTCAAAAAACTGACCAAAGACAAGATCCGCCTATTGAAAATATTATGTCCTTTATTAGAAAATATCTCGTTTTACCTCTATTCCCAATAAACTATTTTTCAAGGGGAACAGGAAGAACAGAAATATTAACTAAGTTATATGAATATCTTACAGATAAGGTTATTGACGAAAAAATAATAGTTCGTGATTTTTTCAGAAAAGTTGACTTTGTTTCGAAAGTTGATTCATATTCAAAAGCAAATAATTTAAAAGCTAACAGACTTGCAAGAGAATGTCTTTTATGGGGTATAGGGATAATTGA
>JAEXOD010000042.1 GCA_023447335.1 Bacteroidota bacterium | reverse complement strand
GAAAAAACGATACAATATGAGTTCGGATACAAACAAGCAATTTCCAGTTATTTTGGAGCCGAACTGTCATTCTTTTATAAAGACATTCGTGATTTGTTGGGTGTAGAATTTGTGAGTACATATGCAGCAGCAGATTATGCTCGATTTACTAATATTGATTTCGGAAGTGTTTCCGGATTTACGGTATCATTAAATCATAGGGATTTATCACCTTTAAGCTTAACGTTAGATTATACAATGCAATTTGCAAACGGTAATTCATCTGATCCCCAAGAAACTGCTAATAGAGCAGCAAGCGGTAAAGATAGCAGACCAAGAGATATTCCGTTCTCGTGGGATCAAAGACACACTTTGAACTTTACGGCAATATGGTATGAACATAAAAATTACTCCTTAGGAGCGATTGTTCGTTTTGGTAGCGGTCAGCCCTATACACCCGAAGTAGGAACAACGGCTTTTGGTGCTGATTTAGAAACCAACAGCGGTATAAAGGATAGTTATGTTTTGGTAGACTTGCGAGCAGAAAAATATTTTGAAATTGCAGGAATAAATCTAAGTGTTTTTGCACGTGTGTTCAATTTATTAAATACACGTTATGTTAACGGATTTGTTTTCCCTTCAACCGGCAGTCCGGATTATTCTTTAACTCCGACTGCAAATCGTGTACAGTTAACAAATCCTTCCAGATATTACGAACCGAGAAGAATTGAGTTCGGTATTTCTATTAGGAGTAACTAAATTATGAATAGAAAAATTATTAGTAAAATAAATTTTATCTTGTTTTATATAATTGTGAGTAATTTTGTCATTGCTCAAAACTTATTGCCTGTTGTTCCTCAAGAATTAAGAGGTCGTTTAGATGCAGAAAGACAGGGAACTCATGACGCAAACAGGATACGTACGATGTTTTATAATTACGGAATGGTAGGAGATTATCCTTCGGATCCGTTAAGGGTAGATTTAAGTGTGTTCCATTCGGTAGAAGTACCAAAAGGAAGCGGAGAAAATTATAGTGACGGAACTACTCCCTTTGTGTTGGCAAAAGTAATACAATCAACCGGAACCCCGGCTTATATAATGGAAACGGGTTACCGTGAACGACAAGGAACATCGCCGTTTTATAATCGTGTAATGAGATTTGAACCAAGACCCGGATATTTTCAACCTGACCCTTTAATTAACAAAGGGCGTTCTGTGGCATTGAGTAACGATCCTAGAACTTGGCCCGATCAGTGGATAGATAAATTGAATGATTTTGATGATCCTGGTTGGAGTGGTAGTTGGAACGGATATTTTGGAAAACATGCAGGTGCAGACCAAGAAAGTTTTGTGGTTTATGATGACGATTTTTATGATGCATGGCCTAATTACATTCCTGATGTTCGTGATGCTACAAGAAGAGGATTAGGGCTAAAAATTGAACAAAGAGGTTTTCAATGGTCTAATCCTCAGGCAAGTAATGTAATATTTTTCCATTTTGATATTGCCAATGAAGGTACTACAACTTACGATAACAATATAATTTTCGGATTATATATGGACAGCGGAGTAGGAGGCAGTAGTATAGGACAAGACGGAATAGCCGAATCTGATGATGATAATGCATTTTTTGATAAATCAGCAGGTTTAAACTTAGTTTATACATGGGATAAAAACGGGCACGGAGCAATTGGTAATACGGGATATCTTGGTTATTCTTATATGGAAACCCCCGGTAACGGAACTGATTTAAAGGATAATGACGAAGATGGTATAACCGATGAAAAGAGAGACGGCGGAACAGGTGATTTAATAGTCGGACAACAAGCAATATTAAATTACGTTCAATCAAAATATGATGTCACTAAATTTGAAAACTATTACAATAAATTAGTTAATATGCCTGCGTATAAAGTGGGAGTTTGGTGGACAGGTGACGAAGATATGGATTGGATGTCAGAGTTTCATGATACCGGTGCTGATGGTATATTTGGTACAAACGATACCGGAGAAAGAGACGGAAAACCCACATACGGAGAACCTAATTTTGATAAGACTGATATTGACGAATCTGATCAGATAGGCTTAACCGGATTTAAGATGAATCGTATTAAAGCAGGGACCGGCGCTCCGACTACTCAAGTTGATAACATAGTTTTTTTTGATGACGGTAAAGAATGGCCCAAAAGATTGTATAATAACTTTGCAAATCCCGATAGCTCCTTTGACGTTCCTTTGGTGATGAATTACAATATCGGGTTTTTATTCGCATCCGGTCCATTTAAACTTGAAGCTGGAAAGATAGAAAGATTCAGTTTGGCTTTAGGTTTCGGTCAAGATTTAAGAGAATTAAAAACAACTACAAAAGTTGTTCAACAAATATATAAAGCAAATTATCAATTTGCCGTTCCGCCTCCTATGCCTGAATTAAAAGCATTTGCCGGAGACGGTTATGTAATGTTAACTTGGGACGATGCTTCTGAAAGTGCATATGATCCTATTACAAACAACAATGATTTTGAAGGGTATAGAATTTACAGAAGTACAGATCCTGCATTTTTAGACCCTCAGGTAATTTACACCGCAACAGGGTCGGGTCCGATTGGGCACGGCAAACCTTTAGCTCAATTCGATTTAATAAACGGAGTTGAAGGTTTTAGTAAAACAACCGTAGAAGGTGTAGCATATTATTTAGGAAGTAATTCCGGATTGACACATTCATATAAAGATACTACGGTAATAAACGGTCAAAAATATTTTTATGCCGTTACTGCTTATGATAGAGGTGTTGATTCAATTGAAATTTATCCTTCAGAAAATGCTATTACGGTAAGTCAAACTTTACGAGGCGGAATTATCCTCCCTAAAAATGCCGTTGAAGTATTTCCGAATGCACCGGCTTTAGGTTATATTCCGGCAACTGCAAATAACATATCGCAAGTAGAAGGAACAGGTGTGGGGAATGTTGACATTCAGGTTAAAATTCCGGATATCGTTCCTGATAATCATGTGTTTGAGATTCGATTTGCTAATCATCAAGATAGTGTGAGAGCTCAGACATATATGTTAATTGATAAAACGGCAAACGATACCTTATACAAAACAGGTAATGACTTAGACGGAAAGGGTATTGGTCAGGTTGGGTTGGGATTGTTACCGATTATATCAACCCCCAGCCAAATTTCTATTGACTCGGCTAACACCGGTTTTACTATGGAAAGTAAAACAAACGGAAAGTTTAAAGTACGTTATTCCGAAGCTTTCCCTATAACCTTGAGAAGATTCGGATTTCCGGAAAATTTGGAAATTCAATTTTCAGATATAGTAGTAGATACTTCTGTAGCAGCAGTTGGAGTTCCCGCAAAACAAGCTAAGTTTAAAGTTATAGCAAAAACTTCAACCGGAGATAAAAAGCTTAAATTTAGATTTAGAGATTTGGATAATTCGGGTACATTAAATTCTCCTTCGGAGTATATTGAAATATTAACATATACATTAGCTCAACCTACAGTATTAAAAGCAACTTGGAAAATTGAACTTGATACTACCGGGTGGGGAAATAATTATTTGTTGACGCCTACTACTCTAGGTGACGTTTATAAATTGAAGTTAAACATACCGTATAATTCTACGGATGTTTTTCAATTTACGACTACAGGTCAGTTTATTAATAAAACCTCTGCAAAGAATGAATTTGACGGTAAACCATATGTAGTACCAAATCCTTATGTCGGTGCTGCAAGTTTTGAACCTCAAAGGTATGCCGTTAGCGGTAGAGGTGAACGAAAAATTGAGTTTAGAGGATTGCCTGCAAACTGTGTTGTAAGAATATTTACGGTAAACGGTGAGTTGGTTAATACACTATATCATGACGGTACTATTACAAACGGTACTATAAGTTGGGATTTACGAACAAAGGATAATATGGAAGTAGCTCCCGGTTTATATATTTTCCATGTCGATGCTTCCGATATCGGTACATTCATCGGTAAATTTGCAATTATTAAATAAGGCGGTGCGACTATGAAAAACAATAAATTAAACATATCGTTATTATTAATTTCGTTTGTGCTGCTATTGAATTTTGAAATAATTGCACAAAGTAAAATAGGTACAACAATCGGTCAGTTTCTAAAAATTGAACCAAGCTCACGTTCTGCAGCTATGGGTAATGCCGGTGTTGCCTTAAACGGAGAAGCTTCTCTAACTTTTTTCAATCCTGCTGTTTTAGGACGAATTCCGCGTAGTGACGTTCAATTCACAAATAATCAATGGTTAGCCGATATATCGTATAATTATGCAGTTGGTGCATTAAAGTTAGAAGGGATCGGTAGTTTTATGTTACAGGTTACTTCTTTAAATTCGGGTGAAATTGATGTTAGAACAGTTGAATTTGAACATGGCACGGGTGAAAAATATACTGTTAATAATTTTGCGTTAGGATTAGGTTACGGATTAATGTTAACAGATCGTGTATCAGTCGGGTTATCGGTTAATTATATTAACGAATCAATTTGGCATAGCAGTCTTTCTACTTTCGGCTTAAATTTTGGCGTTCAATACGAAATAGTTGAAGGCGGAGTTACTTTAGGTGCAAGCGTAGCTAATTTTGGACCAAGAGCCGGTTATGACGGAAGAGATTTATATATTGATTATGATCATAACACTGACATAAACGGTGATAATGATAAATTGCCCGCAGAGCTTAGAACAGATAAATTCTCTCTACCGACTCTGTTTAGAGTTGGTATTGCAATTCCATATCAGATATCTTCTCAACATAAAGTAATTTTTGCTGCAGATGCTGTGCACCCAAATGATAATTACGAAAAAATAAATGTTGGTATTGAATGGGATATGTTTGGAGTTATATTGCTTAGAACCGGGTATCGCGATTTACTATTGGAAGATAGTGAAGGCGGTTTTACATTTGGTGCCGGAGCAGTTTACGAGTTTACTCCTGGTTATAATATCCATTTTGATTATGCTTGGGCGGATTACGGAAGATTAGAAAAAACACATAGATTCAGTATAGGAATACAATTTTAATGGCGGGGGCGGG
>JAEXOD010000039.1 GCA_023447335.1 Bacteroidota bacterium | reverse complement strand
ACGCTTCCGTTTCTTCTTGGGTATTTGGTATAGTTTGAACAGAATTCCAGTAATTCAATTCTCTTCCGTCTGCCTCCGGTGTAACGGTTATTATTGCATAATCAAAAAAATCATCCTCAATTTCCGTATTTACTTTATAATCGTACATAATTGAGTTTAATTCAAATCCTAAACGAGCCAATCCCATAATATTCGCTTCAACAAACAACCTATAATCAATAGGCATATAAATATCTTCATTAAAAGGCACATATTGCTGAAAGATATTTATTTTTGTAAACAAACCTGCCGTATTTGCAGCTTTATTTAATGTCACATCCGTTTTTATTAAGGCAAACAATCCGTCAATAATATAGATATGTCCGGTAAATCCCGGATAATAATCTTTTTCGGGGGCAAAGAATATTTTGTAAACTTTGTTATTATCCATTGCAAGCGAATCTTCCAAATAAAAATAATAATAATCTAAAGCATCGTTTCCTATAGGGCTTGGTAACGGTCTATCAAAAAACCTAATATCATCTATATAAAAGTTTTGAATAATTCTACCGCCGGTTAACAAATTCATTGAAGAAGGGAAGTTTGCAGATTGTTTTCTTGCAATAATTTCTTCTTTATAATTATTAGGTTTTTTGTAATATCCTTTACTTTGGTTTTCTAAAATACCGGCAATTTGTAACGCAGTAGAATCACCTCCGCTTCCTATTCCGACAGAAATATTGTTATTGCCCGCTTGAACTTCTTGAGTTGTACGAATTGCTCCTTTGGTGTATGCAGTAAATTCATAACTCAATATTTTCTGTTCACGTAAATTTTTATAATCAATTGCTTTTTTGATTATCGGAATTGCAGGGTTATATCCGGGTATAACGGTTACCTCGGGTAAATTAATTGAAATTGACTTAAGTTTAAAATTTACAATTTTATCACTTTCCAAATTTACATCTACGGTATCGGAAATATAACCGATATAGGATGCAATAAATTTATAATACCCTTTATTAAGTTTAAATTCATAATTTCCTTCAGAATTAGCAGATGTACCTGACGTACTGTTATACAATCTTAAATTCCCGTAAAGCAATCCTTGTCCGGTGGTAGCATCTGTAATTTTTCCTTTAACAACGTATTGCTGAGCATAGTTATTTCCGTATAATAGAAGTAATAATAAAGCAAATTTAATAGTTTTCATAAAGTTTATTTTTTTATTTACGTAACACAATTACCATTGAATCGCTACTTTCGGAGTCATCCAATTTATTCGGAGGAATTGAATAAAGGCTACCGTAAAACCAAACTTTACTAAAAGCTCCGCTTAATTCTATAAGTGCCCTTAATTCTTGAGCCAAATACCAACGAGTATAAAATGTATTTTCTTCTAAACTTACATTTCCGTTTTCGTCTGTTACTTTAATTCTGCTTGTAGTTAACCATCTTTGGTTAATAACTTCGTAAGTATCATCGGGAGTACCAAATGTAAACTCTACCTTTTTTCCGTCCTTTTCAAACATCCAAGTGTTCGGTAACCCGTCCGGGCAAAAATACCTTGGGTGAGTGGCTTCAATTACATAAATTCCGCCTTTTGTTAAATTTTTAGATACACTGCGTAAATGAGCAACCATTTCTTCATTTGTGGTTATATGTGCTATACTTTCCAATAGATTAGCAGCCAAATGAACCGGCTTTTTCAATCTAAAATTTACCATATCTGCTTTTATCAATTTAATTTTTACTGCGTCTTCTTCTGCTTTTTTTTCTGCGTAATCCAACATTTCTTGAGAAATATCTAATCCATAACTTTTCCAATCTCTATCTGCCATTAGTCGGGCATGTTTTGCCGGACCGCATGCAAGTTCAATAAACAATTTCTTTTCTAATTCACTTTTTTTAACTTTAGCATGGTTTTCAAAACACCACTCTAAAAAATCACACTCAAGCTTAAAGTCTCTATCTTCAAATGCAGCATCGTAAATAATCGTATTTTCATAAAACTTATTAGTATCCATTATTTTTTCTTCCGATTTGTTTTTCTTTCTTTAGCTTTATTAATTTTTGTTTTCATGTTTGCAATTTGTTCATCAGCTTTAATTTTCATATCATCTAATGTGTTTTTATATACGGAATCGCTAACATGTTGTAAAATTAACGTTAAAAACTTGTTAAAATCTCTTAGATGTGTATTAACCCCAATTTTTTTACCATTATTATATATAATATAGATTGGAGTGGATGGTTTTTTGTTAAAAACGCCCCCGGTTAGTTTTTCAATATCTTTATAATTAATAGTTTCGGTTCTATTGTTAAAAACAAAATTAGAAACTATTATTTTTTCCTCATTCGCTTGTATATCGTAAGGAAAATATTTATAATTTGTAAAATAAAACCTATTTACAATATATATTAGTATTATGTTTATTAACCCCAATGGCAAATAACCCCAATTTTTTTGAGGGGCAACAAAAAATAACACAAAGTGCATAAGAAAAACAAATGTTATAAATATGTTTGCGTATCTATAAACTATTTTCGCAAATATAGGATATGAGAATTTTTTCATAGTAAGTAATTATTTTTAAATAACTTATTAATTAGCTAAAAATTTTCTATAAAATCAATACTAAAAAGCGAATTTATAAAACATCTATAGTTTATCTTTTTTGAACCATGATTTTTAGGATTAAAGAGGATTTACAGGATAGAAAAATTAACCTAAATAATTTTATAATCTTTTTAATATCTTCTAAATTCGTAAATTTTGAACCAAAGAATAATTAAAGCTGATAAACTTTTAACTCCTAAAATAAAAAAACGGTGCAGATTGGCGCATCTGCACCGCTAACTAAGCAGGAGTGTTACACTATAAATACTAAACGTATTCTACTGTAACTAATTTACCGTCTTCCTTCAATTTATTTATTAGGAGGGGAACGATCTTTTTTCTTTTTAGAATGCCGTGCTGTTGAAAAGTAATATCTTCGTTTGCGGGGTTTTCCACAACACCAACAACAAAATGTACTTTATCCGCAACACTTAATAAAGAATATAAATCCGTAACAGGACTATTTTTTTCAAACGTATCGGGGTCGGCATCCCAAATGTTATATACTTGATTTAAAGTTACCGCACCTTCAGTAACTAAATCCAAATCTTCAATATAATAATTCAAAGGTGCTATATTACTTGTAAAATTTTCTTCAACTTCTAATTTTTTACCTAAAACACGAGCAACAATTTTACCGGTTGAAGCTCCGCATACAATTTTTAAACCGTCTAAATTCATAAATTTGTTAACAACTTCCGCATCAATATCTTTGCTTTTAGGCGGACCCGTAAAAATATTTACTGTTTTTCCTTTTCTACCTTTGGCAACTATAACCGTACAATCATCTTCGGGTCTAAATTTCCAAAGTTCATTTGCTTTGATTTCCAGTTTTTCCGGTAGTTCTTTATAAGAATATCCATGTAAAAGTAACGAATTTACAAAAGTATTTGCGTTTTCTATTCCCCAACCTTTTTCAATTCCTTTTCCCAATCCGGCTTGAGTAATTCCGTCCGTAACCAGCATAATTGCTTCATTAGCTTTTATGTAGCAATTCGATTCACCTATTATACTATTATCTACGGTAAAAATTCTTTGCTGTAATATTGTAGAAAATCTACCGCTAATAAATAACGGAGGAGGCATTTCATAAGATAAAATACTTGCCACACCGTCATTTAGAATTCTTGCAACCGAAAAAACTGCATAAGGTAAATCTTTTTTTCTTGCATCTTCCATAGTTTTAACTAGCGAAACAAAGGCATTACGCAAGGAAATTCCGTTATTCAATAACTCTTTTAATCTATTGGCAGCCATTGTAGCCGCTAAATTTGCCTTAATACCACTTCCTAAACCGTCACATAAAATAATTGTTGTGGAAATTTCATCCCGTTCGGCTAGATAATAATCGCCGCATACCAAATTTTTACGTTTGGCTGTTTGAAATCCGGTTACCTCGACGTGTAAATATCCCATAACCAATTACTGCTTTTTTTATCTTTATTTTGTTCGTCTTTTGCTAATCTTAATAAATTTTCTACTAAAACTTCTCCTTTTGCAGTATTTTCGCCTAATATTTTTGCTAGTTTTTGAGCCATTTCAATTTGATGAAGTAAAAGTTCTTGTGCTTGCTGAACCGTTTCGTTCCTAAGCGAATTTAGCTGTTCTTTATCCGCTAAGTTTTTAGTGATATCAACAAAAATACCGACTAACTGGTTTTCGTTTTTTAATTTATATAACTTTTCATGACATACAATATTATATTTTTCGTGATTAACGGTGCGTTCAATTATATCTTCTTCTCCGGCTTTCAATTCTTCAAAGTGAACAGGATCCATTAAAACACTTATTTTTTTGCCAAACATGGAGTTATTACAATAAAAGAATCTCTTAAATGCCGGATTCATATTTACTATATTTAACTCTTTATCTAGTATTACAATACCGTTAGGTGAAGATTCTATAATTTTATCACCTCGCTGTTCGGCAATTCTTCTCATGTACGGAATGCACATCTCAATTTCGGCTATTCCTTCTATTACTGCAATTGCCTTTTCACGGCAAGTATTATATCCGCAAGCTCCGCAATTAAGTTCGTCTTCAAGATTAAATTTGCCTGTTTTTTCTAATACTTCTCTAATTTGTTCGTCACTTATTTCTTTTTTTGGATTTAAGATATAACGACTAAATTTAGTACCTAAATCACTTTTAATTTCATAATTGGCTTCTGATTTTGGTAAAAACGGATCTTTGGTTTGAGCATATTTTATCACTCTTTGTTGACGTTCAAAAAAATTAACATCATTTTTAATACCTGCACCGTTTATACAACCCATATTACAAAACAGAGAATCAAGAACAACATTTTTATCTGAAGTTAAATAACTTAAAGCTTCCTTAATGCTTTCAAATCCGGTGTTTGTAATATTTGTAATAGAAGTAGGATCATTTTGAATATTGGCAATTTTTCCAAAACCGCCCGATAATGCAAATAGTTTTGCTTCATCGTCACATGGTTCATCAAACCAACTTTCTTCAAATTTTCTTAAATCTATCTCTTTTTCTTCAAACCACTCTTTCAACTCGTCAAAGGTTAATACGGCATCAACATATCCATCGTATAAATCTCTTTGTGATTCATCTTTTTTAGCAATACATGGTCCAATAAACACAACTTTGCAATCATACCCGTGTTTTTCTTTTAAATATCTTGCATGTGCTATCATAGGTGATTTTACGGGAAGTAAAAATCCGCTTAAATAGGGAAAATATTTTTCGACAAAATTAACTACAACAGGGCAAAAAGAAATTATATGAGGTCTGTTTTCATATTTTTTTATATACTTTTCAGCTTCTTTGCTTACCAAATAAGCACCGATTGCCGTTTCGGAAATAAAAGAGAATCCCAGACTACGTAAAGCAGACGGGACTCTACTAACAACACTATCATCAAAAAAAGCCGGAAATGAAGGAGCTAAGCTTAGCAGTACTTTTTGACCGCTTTCCAAATATTCTTTAACTAATATCGAATCCTTACGATATTGCTTAGCTCCTTGCGGGCATTCAGTAATACAAGTTCCGCATAAAATGCATCTATCTATATCAACGGAAGCTTGGGCATCAAACATTTTAATTGCCTTAACCGGACACGCACGAACACATCTATAACAGTCGCGGCAGCGGGCTTTGTTTGTATATATTATTTGCTTTTTACTTGATTCCGGCATATCTATTTATCTTTCGATTAGTTAATAACTTAAATTATTCAACTGGTACGTTTTTTACGGATTCTTCTATTTTATCACAAACTAATTTGAAGTTTGCATGTTTAATAACTTCTTCTCCTACAGTAACGCTTGGTCCCTCGTCACAGTTTTCCATACAGAAAGTTGCATTAATTTGTACACGATCCTTCAAATCTGTATTTTCAACATGATTTATAACTCTATGTAACAAATTTTGTGCCCCTTTTAAGTAACAACTTGTTCCTACACAGAAATTAACACAAAGTTTTTCTTCGCTTTTTCCGCCTATTAAACGAATTTGTTCGTCAGCAATACGTTTTCTGTTTCTATATTCTGTATGCAACAATTCATGAGCTTTATGACTGTTCGGTTCACCTAAAGTTGAATTATATAACTCGGCTACATACGGATTTTCTTGTGCTTTATGTAATTGTAACATCTTATCACAGTCAAAAATGCCTTTTGCTCTAGCTCTAACAACATCTTCGGTATAATAAACCGGTTGTCCGGCACCGCCGATACATCCGCTTGGGCAAGACATCACTTCTACTAAGTGATAGTTAACTTTTCCTTCTTTAATATTTTTCATTACGGCATGAGCATTCTTTAAACCAAATACTATTGCTACATTAATAGTTTCCCCGTTTAACTGAACCGAATATTCTCTTAATCCGGAGTTTCCTCTTATTTCTAAGAAATCTGCATTTGTCAAATGAATATTATTAACTTTTTCAACTGCATATCTTAAAACTGCTTCTGTTACACCGCCGCTATTTCCAAAAATAATTCCGGCACCTGTTTTAAATCCTAAAGGTAAGTCTAATGATTCCGGTTCTAGTTCAGTAAAACGCAAACCTGCTTGTTTAATCATTGCACCCAATTCTTGCGTTGTAATTACAATATCAACTTCTTTTACACCTGAATGTTCAAATTCATCTCTATCAGCTTCAAATTTCTTTGCAGTACAAGGCATAATCGAAACTATTACTATATCTTTTTTATCTACTTTTAGCTGTTTTGCCAAAATATCTTTAGCAACCGAGCCAAACATCTGTTGTGGTGATTTGCAACTTGATAAATGATTTAACATATCAGGGTAGTATTGTTCGGCAAATTTAACCCAAGCCGGGCAGCAGCTTGTAAAAATAGGTAAGTTCTCTCCTTTTTCTTTACGTGCTAAAAATTCATTTGCTTCTTCTATAACTGTTAAATCGGCAGCAAATGCAGTATCAAATACTTTATCAAATCCCATACGTTTTAATGCCGAAACCACTTGTCCGGTTAATAATTCACCCGGTTTTAACCCGAATAATTCGCCAATAGCAACACGTACCGCAGGGGCAATCTGTGCAACTACAACTTTTTTAGGATTATCTAAAGCATTCCAAACCTTATCTACTTCGTTTTTAGGGGTTAATGCACCGGTAGGGCAAACACGTGCACATTGACCGCATTCAACACATTCTACTTCTGCCAAATTTTTACCGAATGCGGGTAATACCGTACTATTAGAACCTCTAAAAGCAAAATCTATTGCACCAATACCTTGCAATTCATCGCAAGCACGAACACAATCGCCGCATAAAATACATTTGTTTACATCGCGTACAATTGCTTTACTGCTAAAATCTATATCTTCTTTTTTATTTGTTCTTTTAAACCTTACTTCGTTTACGCCTAATTTATAAGCTATATCTTGAAGTTTACACATGGTGTTTTTAGCACATGTTTGACAATTTTGGTCATGATTTGCTAATAGTAACTCGATAGATATTTTACGAATTTCGCGTAATTCGTTTGTATTAGTTTTAATTTTCATGTTTGGTTCGGGAGGTAACGAACATGACGCCACAACACCTTTTCCGTCACAATCAACTATACAAAGTCTACATGCACCAAAAACGCTCAATTCCGAGTGATAACAAAATGTAGGTAAATCTATTTTTGCCTTACGAATTAGTTCTAATACGTTTTTTTCACCTTCAATTAAAACTTCTCTTCCGTCTATTATAACTTTATTATTTGTGTACATTATTTCCTCTTCAATAAATTAATTTTCAATTGCCTTTAATCTACAGGTAGTAATACAAGCTCCGCATTTAATACATAATTCTTCGTTAATTACGTGAGCTTGTTTTCTTTCACCGGTAATAGCACCGACCGGACAAACTTTAATACATAATCCGCAACCTTTACATTTTTCTTCAATAACATGCGGAGTACTTAAAGCACTACATTTACCGGTAGGGCAACGTTTATTAATTACATGTGCGTCAAATTCTTCTCTAAAATGTGATAACATTGCCAAAACAGGATTCGGAGCAGTTTTTCCTAATCCGCATAAAGATCCTTTTTTAACGGCAATTGCCAACCTTTCCAATAAATCTATTGTTTCTACTGTTGCTTTTCCTTCTGTAACGTCATCCAAAATTGCAAGCATCTGTTTTGTTCCTTCGCGACACAATACACATTTACCGCAGGATTCGTTTTGTGTAAATGTCATAAAGAATTTAGCCATCTGTACCATGCAAGTTTCGTTATTCATTACAACTAAACCGCCCGATCCAATCATAGCACCTATTTTACCTAACGAATCAAAATCTAACGGTAAATCTAAATGTTCTTTTGTTAAACATCCGCCTGAAGGACCGCCAATTTGAACAGCTTTAAATGCGTTATTATCAATTTTTCCTTCGCGGGTTGTTACACCCCCGCCGATATTAAAAACTATCTCTTTTAGTGTTGTCCCAAAAGGAACTTCAATTAAACCGGTATTTGCTACGTGACCGGTTAAAGCAAAAGTTTTTGTACCGGGTGAATTTTGATTGCCTAATTCTCTAAATTTAATAGCACCGTCTTTTATAATAATTGGTACGGTTGCCAATGTTTCTACGTTGTTAATAACGGTTGGTTTTCCGTATAAACCGCTTTGAGCAGGAAACGGGGGTTTTGGATTTGGCATTCCGCGTTTACCTTCAATAGAGCTCATTAAAGCCGTTTCTTCTCCGCAAACAAAAGCACCTGCCCCTTCCATAATTTCCATAGTAAAACTAAAATTTGATCCAAAAATATTTTGTCCCAAAATTCCTAATTTTTCGGCGTCTGCTACTGCTTTTTTGATACGTTTAACTGCCAAAGGATATTCTAAACGTACGTAAACATATCCTTTATTTGCACCAATTGCTTTAGCGGCAATCATCATACCTTCTATAACGCTATGCGGATTTCCCTCCATAACGCTTCTATCCATAAATGCACCCGGGTCACCTTCGTCACCGTTGCATATTACATATTTATCAGCAGATTTTTGTATTCTTGTTAATTCCCATTTTCTTCCGGTTGGGAAACCACCGCCGCCTCTTCCTCTTAATCCCGAAGCAATCATTTCTTCGCAAACTTCTTTATCGGTCATTTCAAGAATTGCTTTTTTTGCTGCAGAATAACCGTCTAATGCAATATATTCGTTTATATCGTTAGGATCAACCATTCCGCATTGTTTTAATACAAATCTATGTTGACGTGTATAAAAACTAATATCACCATGCCCTTTACAAGATTGTTTTGTTTTTGGCTCTTTAAATAGTAATCTATCTACTAATTTATGATTTACAAGTGTTTCGTTTACAATTTCTTCAACATCGCCTTCTTTTACTCCAACATATAAAATTCCGTCCGGTTCAATATCTACCAAAGGACCCATCTGGCAAAAACCTTGGCAACCACTTTCTGTTAAATGAGTTGCGTTTTCAGAATGGTGTTCAAATTTTAAATCTAAAACTAATTCTAAGTTAGCATTCTTAATAAACTCTTTGAATTTATTATAAACTTTATCACTTCCGTTTGCAATACATCCGGTACCGGCACAAACTATAACTCGTTTTTTTATTTCTTTCGATTTTTCTAAATACTCGTTTTTGATTGAATCTAAATCAGCAAGCAGCGTTTTCATTAGCTTTCTCCTTTTCGATAATTTGGTCTAAAACATCAACAATTTTTTTTGGTGACATCATAGGATGTACTTCTTCGTTTATAACTACAACCGGGGCTAAACCGCAAGCACCTAAACAAGATACTGTTTCTAATGTAAAGAGCATATCGTTTGTTGTTCGTTTGTTATAATCAATTCCCAATTTTTTCATAATTGCATCAACAATCGGTATAGATTCTTTTACGTGACAAGCTGTTCCGTCACAAACTTTAATTACATATTTACCTTTTGGTTCTAAAGCAAAATGAGCATAAAATGTTGCTACGCCATATACTCTTGCAGGCGGTAAATTTACCGATGTTGCAACAAAAGTTAAAACTTCTTGAGGCAAGTAACGATATTCTTCTTGTACTTCCTGTAAAATTGGAATCAATTTGTTAGGGTTGTTGTCATGTTTTTTAAGTATCTCACATACTTTTTCAAATTTTCGTAACGAATATGACGAATCAGATTGCGTAGTCATATAAATTATCTCCTAAATTAAAATTATATTCACTCAATTTTCTTGTTAAAACAGCTAAACTATGGGTTAATTGTGCATTTTCTACAATTATATTATCAGGAACTTTAATATGAGTTGGGGCAAAATTCCAAATTGCTTGTATTCCGCCCTCAATCATCATATTGGCAATTGCTTGTGCAGCACTTGCCGGAACAGTTAATACGCCTATATGCACTTTCATTCTTGAAGTTAAATTTGTAAGTTTTTCGATTGGTAAAACCGGTATACCGTGTATATGTTGACCAATTTTTTCTGTATCGGTATCAAAAGCGGCAACAAAATTAATACCGTGAAGTTTAAATTGTTTATAACCGAGCATAGCTGTACCCAAACTACCTACCCCGACCAAAAAAGCATCGGTTGTATTATCCCAGTTTAAGAAAGATCTAATTGCATTAATTAGCTCATCGGTATAAAAACCCGTTTTTGGTCTTCCTTCAATTCCGGTGTATTGAATATCTTTACGTACCTGAGTAGGATCTAAACCCAATTCGTTTGCAATTAAAGTACTGCTAACTTCTAAAACGTTATTTTCTTTTAATGAAGTAAGTACGTTTAAATACTTTGGCAATCTTCTTAGTGTTGGTTCCGGTGTCGGTTTTGCTTTAATTTCTATCATTTTCTTCTCCAATCGAGATTTTTTATCGAGATTTCCATATCGAGAAAATTTTCACAATTAAAAATAATATATACGAAACAAATTGTCAAGTAAAAAGAGAAATTTTTCTCGAATACTCTAAAAAATTTTATTTCTTTTACATAACTTATTCTTTATTAACGGTTTAATGTAATATTTAACACAACTTAAAATTGAAAATTAAAAAAAAGTCAACCTATTTCAGGACTATTAATTTAAATGTTAAATGTTTTTGGTTAAGTAAAAACCCTTTGTAATTTGATCTATGTTTTCTACTTTATCACTATTTCACTATTTCACCATATCACTGTATCACTTTTTTCCATTTTAGAACCAAGATTAACAGGATTTGAAACGAATTTTCAGGATGAAAACAAATAAGGTTAAATATTGAAGGTTTAGTGTTAAATATTAATTTTTAATAAAATATATCGCCGCCTACGGGGCTAAAAATTCATCTCTTTTTTTCTAGTTACAATAATTTCGACCCTCCGGGTCAAATTTAAGTATTTGGTTTTAAGTTTATAATAAAGTCGAATAAGCAACTAAAAACAAATTGTTCTAAAAACAACAGGGGCTATTGAAAATTCAACATTCAAGATTAGTTTTTCTTGTTAATCCTTCTTTTATCCTGAAAATCCCGGTTCAAAAGTAATGTTAAATGTTGAATGTTATATTTTAAGTAAAATTACCTCCAAATTTTAGTACTCCTGTATCACCATATCACTTTTTCACCTTTCCACTATTTCACCGTATCACCTTTCCACCGTTCCACTTTTTCACTATATCACTTTATCACCTTATCACTTTAAATAAAGATTGAATTTAATTATTTTTTATTGTAACTTAAATTTCTAAAAATTCCAATAAAATAAATATTTATATGCTAAAAGTTTTAATTGTTGATGATGATGAAGGGCAACGCATTATTTTAAGTCGTTTGCTAAAACGAAGAATGTCTTGTGAAATATTTCAGGCTGAAAACGGATTGGAAGGTTTAAAACAACTTGAAAAAGAGAGCCCTGACGTAATTTTTTTAGATGTTTCTATGCCGGTAATGAACGGTGAAGAGACTTTAGAAGCTATCCGCAGCGAGCCTTCTACTGCCAAGATTCCGGTAATTATTTTAACTGCCCTAAACGACAAAAAAAGTGTGGGTAAGTTAATTGAAAAGGGGATATCCGATTATCTTTTAAAACCTTTAGATTTTGATTATGCTTACGAAAGGATTTATCGTGTTTTAACTAATATTAAAAAACATAAAAACACTACTATTCGTAGAGCCAAAATTTTAACTGAATCTGATGGTAAAATTAAAGTTTTAATGGTAGAACGCGATTCAAATTTCAGGAATTTCTTTTCAACTCTATTTAATGAAAGATTTGATATTATTGAAGCTGCTTCCGGAATGGAAGGTTTAACTAAATATATGGAAAAGAAACCGCAGTATGTTATTTTAGGCGAAAGATTAAATTTGTTAAATGAAAAACTATTATCTCAAAAAATTAGATCCTTGGACGCTAATAATTCTACTAATATTTATCTTTGCTCCGAAAATCCGACATCAACTTCTACGGATACTTTTTTCTTTGACGGTGTTATAAAAAAATCTTATGTACCCGAAAACATGCTAAAAGAATTTAACAAAACCGTTATCGGTCAAGAAGATATTTATGAATCTCTAGTTGATATTATCAACAAAATAATGCCCGCTAATTTGGTTGCCGCAGTTAAACAAACATTCGGAGTAATGACTAATCAGGAAATTTTTGGTATTTTAAAAGAAGATCTAAATTTTCAAGATAACATTTTATACATTACCGGTAAACTTGCTAATAATGATTTACGCATTTATGTTGATTTAACAATGTACTGTACCGAAAATGATTTAAAAGAAATTGCTTTTTTGATAAGAAATACAGAAATAAGTTTAGAGGAAGCAAAAAATTCTTATATAGACTTATTTAATACTATTTTAGGTAGAATAAAAAACTCACTTGAAGAAAAAGGAATTAAAATGAACATTCCAGGTTTTCCTCAAGTTAAAATTTCTGATAACACCGTTTTGATTGATTTTTTAATTGATTTACCTTTCCGTACACAAAACGGTCAAAAATTCTTAATCGGAATAACGAGTTTTAAAGAATAATTATTTTTTAGGTTCTGCTTCTTTATTTAGTTGGTCAATATCAGAAGTACTTCTTGGATGACCTAAAGAATTAATTATTTTATAATATTCTTTATACTCTTTTGCAGTTGTTTTATTATTCCAATTACCTGTTACTATTCCTAATCCAATAATAATAAAGTATATAACAAGTATACCTAAAGCTACCTGTTTTTTACTTATCTTACTTCCGGTAAACCTATCTTTTACTTCTAAAGTATCTTTTACCGGGCAAGCATCAACACAATTTAAACACATTGTACATTCATCCGAAAATACGGTTTTAATCTTTTCGACCTTTATTCTACTTGGACAAGCTTTTGTACATAAAGAACAATCTATACAATTACTAACGTTTCTTTTAATTCTTGTCGGGCTTAAAAACGAAATAATTCCTAATAATGCACCATAAGGACATAGATATCTGCACCAAAATCCTCTTATAAAAATGGAGACTACAAATAAAAACATAATTACATATAACGCAAAAGCTGAAATATCGGCAAAAAACAAATACATTTTGATATCGGCAACTACATTATATGGGCTATCCAAAAACATTTTTAATGAAAAAACCGTCATACTAAAAAAAATTGCAAATACAAAAAACCCTAAAAGTAAATATTTAAATGAACGAAGAATATAATCAAGAATCCGCGGAATGTATAATGTTCTTTTAAATAGTTTTTTATAAATTTTATCTCCGAAATCAGCAACCGTTTCACTAATAAAACCAATCGGACAAATCCAGCTACAAAACGATTTTCCAAAAACCAATGAAACTCCGATAACTCCCAACAAAATAAAAAATCCGGCAGGGTGAGCAGGGTGAATTGTACCCGTCAACATGAAATAGTAAATACTCATTAAAGCCGAAATAGGTAAAAAAGCTTCAACCCCCGCAGGTCTATAAAACTGTGTGCCGGTACCGCTTTCTAAAAACTGAATAAAAAAATAAAACTCAACCCCAATCCACAAGCAAATAATAACAAATAATAACTGAGAATACAATCTATATTTTTGTATCGATTTTTCGGTATTTTTAATAATTTTCATATAAAATCCTTTTTATATATCAGATTTTTTAGTCTGATTAAAAATAATAAAATAAAAACACTAAAACAAGAGATAAAATTTTTAAAAATTAAAAAAAATAGTTGCATAGCTAAAATTTTAATATTATATTTACAGTCTAAATTTGCTGGTGTAGCTCAGCTGGTAGAGCAGCTGATTTGTAATCAGCCGGTCGGCGGTTCGAATCCGTTCACCAGCTCACTAAAAGCCTTGAAGAAATTCAAGGCTTTTTGCATTTTAAAGCAACTTAACCGATATTTAATTTTAATAGTTGCATTAAATCTCGCAATTGTACTTGGATTTACAGAATACAATATGGATTAATAAGGGAAAGCCAATTTTTATTAATTTTTTGTAAATCGATTATAATCTGCTAACTAACTTCTTCGTTCTAACGCTTTTCTGCTCCGGAGGAGTGGCATTATTGTAACACGCACAAGCACCGAAAGCATTTTAGCCTCGTAGAGGTGACATTGTTTTTTTAATTAATATAGCTTGCGAATTTAGTATACTACACCTATTATGTCTTGTAATTTTTTAATAAGGTTTTCATTTTTCTTTAAATAAAGCCAATTCCTTCGGGGAGTGGCTCTTGTTTAGATTATTCTTTGAACCAGGATTTTCAGGATGTAAGAAGGATTTTCAGGAGAAAAACCTTTTTTACTAATTATTTGTCTAACATTTGTTATCTATCGTCTATTATATAACGCTTTTCAGCTCAGGAGGAAGGACATTGGTATTTGGAATATATATTCTGGACAGTATCAAAAGCCGGTTTTATTTTTAATTGAGTGTTTTCTCAAGATTATAACGTTTTATTATTCCCTTTTTTATCGTAATTTTGCGGGGTTTTATTACCACTATCTAAAGATAATTGTAATTGATAATACACTTATTTATAATAGTCGTTATATTATATTACCCTTATTTCAATTACCACTATTTTCAAATATTGGTTGGGAATAGCTTTAATTTGTCTCACAAAAACAATCATTATCAACCTTAAATAATTTATATTAATTATAGTTTTAATACAGTTCCTTACAAGTTCAAAATACGACACCTATTATTTCTTGTAATTTTTTACTAAGTTTTTTCATTTTTCTTTAAACAAAGCCAATTCCTTCAGGTATTGGCTTTTGTTTGGATTATTCCTTTGAACCGGTAGCTAAGTCAACAGAATCAAGCCAATTTGTCAATTTTATAAACATATTGTCACACTAATTAATGTAGCATGTATTTTTGTCAATTCTACGTTAATTTTGTCATACTTTATAAAAAATTACCAGCAGCAAACTCGGTATTACATAACTCATTATAATGTAATAACTTAAACATTTTTTGTTCCTTAATAATACATTTGGCACGCAGGTTGTATTAGTATTAGCAAATAACGAAAACAAAATTAAAAAATAAAAATAACAACTTGGAGAATATAAAAATGACATTAGTAAGATTTAACCCGACCCGTGATTTGCTAAACTTAGAAAAAGAAGTTAGCAGATTTTTCAACATCTTTGAAAACAAATTAGGTTTTCCTAAAAAAGATGTAGATGAAGAATTAGATAACGCTGTTTGGTCTCCTCTTACAGATATTTCTGAAGATAAAGATAATTTCTTCTTAAAATTAGATTTACCGGGCGTTTCAAAAGAAGATGTTAAAATTTCATTCAATAACGGTCAACTTTGCATTAGCGGTGAAAGAAAACAAGAAAAAGAAGAAAAAGAAAAAACTTATCACCGTGTTGAAAGAACTTACGGAAAATATTATCGCTCGTTCACTTTACCTAAAGAAATTAAAGTTGATGAAATCGGTGCGGAATTTAATAACGGTCAGCTTTCTATAACAATTCCTAAGGCTGAAGAGATTAAACCTAAAGAACTTGAAATTAAAGTTAAATAATTTTAGATTAACCGAAGAATATGGGAGAAAGGAAACTTTCTCCCTTTTCTTATTTTAAAAAGATTATTAATTATTAGTATTAAATTCATATTTTTGTAACATTAAAAATTTATTTATATAAAATACGGAGAAAGCAAATGAGCGAAACAAAAACAACGGCAAAACATTACGAATTTAAGGCGGAAGTTAAGCAGTTGCTGGACATACTTGTCCACTCGTTATATAGCAGCAGAGAAATATTTTTACGTGAATTAATTTCCAACGCGTCCGATGCATTGGACAAATTAAGATTTGAGTCTATTAGAGGTACAGACATTGAAGATAACGACTTACCGTTAGAAATTAAAATTTCTTTTGACGAAAAAGCTAATACCTTAACTATTAAGGATACCGGTATTGGTATGACAGAACAAGAATTAATTGATAATATAGGTACTATTGCAAAATCCGGCACTGCTCAATTTTTAGAACAACTTAAAGAAAGCAAAGCAAATGCTTCTAACATAATCGGTAAATTCGGTGTTGGCTTCTACTCTGTTTTTATGGTCGCTAAAGAAGTGGCACTTAAAACAAAATCTTTTAAAAAAGATTCGGGTGCATTTTTGTGGAAATCAGACGGTTTAGGAAGTTATGAAATTAACCCAATTGACGAAAAAATAAGTCGCGGTACCGAATTAGTTGTTTATTTAAAAGATGATGCTAAAGATTTTACTCAAAAATGGCAGATCGAGAGTATAATTAAAAAGCACTCTAATTTTATTTCATTCCCTATTTATGTTGAAAACGAAAGAATTAATAATCTTTCAGCTATTTGGAGAGAACCAAAATCATCAGTAACTAAAGAACAATATGCTGAGTTTTACAAACACTTAAGTTACGATAACGAAGAACCTGCCGATATTATGCATAATTCGGTTGATGCTCCTATTCAATTTTTCTCTTTATTGTTTATACCCAAAAAGAATGTTGATTTCTTTGGATTTCAAAGAGATAATTACGGATTAGATTTATACGTGCGCAGAGTTTTAATTCAACACAAAACTAAAGAATTATTGCCCGAATATTTAAGTTTTGTTAAAGGTGTTGTTGATAGTGAAGATTTACCTTTAAATATTGCAAGAGAATCTTTACAAGAAAATATTATTTTTACAAAAATTGCTAATAATATTACAGGTCAAATTTTAACTTATTTAACTAAAAAAGCAAAAGACGATCCCGCTGCATACTTAGAATTCTTTAAAGAACACGGGCGTATTTTTAAACTTGGTTATGGCGATTACCAAAACCAAGAAAAGTTTATGAATTTATTAAGATTTAATTCATCTGTATGCGGTAAAGAAGAAGATTTAATTTCTTTGGAAGATTATATTAGCAGAATGAAATCTGATCAAAAGGAAATCTATTTTGCATTAGGTCCTTCACGTCCGGCTTTGGAAAGCGATCCTCATACTGAAGTATTTAAACGTAAAGGTGTTGAAGTATTGTATTTTTATGATCCTTTAGATGAATTTGTTGTTTCCTCTTTGCATAAATTTAAAGATTTTGAATTTAAATCAGTTGAAGCAGCAGATTTAGGTAAAATTGATAAATTTGACGATATTGTAAAAGATAAACCTGAAGTTTCAAAACTTTCAAAAGATGACGAAAAACTTTTTGATAGCTTAATAAGCAAAATTAAAGAAATTTTAGGTGATAAAGTTGTTGAAGTAAAAGAATCAAAACGATTAATTGATAGCCCTGCTTGTTTAGTAAGTCCGGATGACGGAATGAGTTCATCAATGCAAAAAATAATGCGTATGGCTAACAAAGATACAAGCTTGCAAAAGAAAATTTTTGAAGTTAACAAAGACCATAAAATTATGCGTAATTTGTTAAATATTTTCAAAATTGATTCTAACGATAATTATATAAAAAATACGGTTGAACAGCTTTTTGAAGCTTCTATGTTGCTTGACGGCTCATTAACAGATCCCCATAATTTGATTAATAAAATGAATAAATTAATGGAAGAATCTAGCGAGCGTTATAGCGAATCCGTAAAGAAATAAATATTTATTAAAGTGCAAAATTTTACTTTTGTAAGAAAATAAAGAAATAATTTATTAAAAGACGCCCCAAAAGGCGTCTTTTTAATATCTAAACTTTTATTTAGGCAATTAATTTAATTCTTGTTATTTTTTACGTTATGGGGTTGTATCAAAACAATATTTAAGGTAAAAATGAACTCACCCCTAACCCCTCTCTTGAACTGAATACTGAATAAGAGAGGGGAATTAAAAGCCTTTCATAACTGGTTAACGGGTATTAATACAATAGGTTATATAAATATAGGCGTCATGGGGCTGTAGAAATAGTAGTTTGTCATCGCTTTAAAGAGCAATTATATCATAATAATGTTTTATTATTCCTCATTAACTTTTAAACCCACTCATCCTCCGACCTTTGCTACCCGTTGTATTATAATTAGTTACGGACATTTTACGGCGTTCGGCAATTTATCTAAAGCTGAATTATTCAATGTATTATTCCCCCTCTCTAGAATTTAGAGAGGGGGCTAGGGGGTG
>JAEXOD010000230.1 GCA_023447335.1 Bacteroidota bacterium | reverse complement strand
GGATATGGGTGCCGCCGGTATTTCTTGCTCAACAAGCGAAATGAGCGCTAAAGGGGAAAGCGGAATGATAATTGACCTAAGCAAAGTTCCTTTACGTGAAAAGGGGATGACTGCCTATGAAATAATGCTTTCCGAAAGTCAAGAAAGAATGCTTGTTGTCGTAAAACCCGGTTTTGAAGATAAAGTTAAAGAAGTGTTTGACAAATGGGATCTAAATTGTGAAATAATAGGAGAGGTAACCGATACAGGCATTTTAGAAATTCACTATGAAGGGGAGTTAAAAGCTAAATTACCTGCATTTGACTTGGTTTTAGGCGGTGGCGCTCCTGTTTACATTAGAGAACAAAAACAACCGGAATATATTGATAGACTTGCGACATATGATATTAATTCGGTTCCCGAACCCGAAGATATTACAACAGTATTAAAAAATCTTATGTCAACCCCCAATATAGCATCTAAACGTTGGGTTTATGAACAGTATGATAGCATGGTAAGAACTAATACGGTTGTTGGACCGGGATGTGATGCTGCGGTTATTTTTATTAAAGGAACAAATAAAGCCATCGCTTCAAAAACTGATTGTAACGGAAGATACGTTTATTTAAATCCCAAAGAGGGGACTAAAATAGCTGTTGCGGAATCTGCACGTAATGTTGCTTGTTCTGGCGGACTACCGTTAGGAGTTACAAACTGTCTTAACTTCGGAAATCCTTATAAACCGGAAGTTTATTGGCAATTTGCTCAAGCTATTTTGGGAATGGGAGAAGCTTGCCGTAAATTTGATACCCCCGTAACGGGCGGAAATGTTAGTTTTTATAACGAAAGTCCGGATGCATCTGTTTATCCTACCCCCGTTATCGGAATGGTTGGTGTTATTGACGATGTAAAGAACATCACTACTTCTTATTTTAAGAATACAAATGATTTAATTTACGTTTTAGGTGAAGACTTTGAGGAAATTGGCGGAAGCGAGTATTTAGCGTTAGAACACAAACTTGTTGCCGGAAAAATACCCAAATTAAACATGGATACCGAAGTAAATTTACAAAAAGCTTTGTTAGCACTTATTGATAAAGGAATTATAAAATCTGCTCATGATATTTCCGAAGGAGGTATTATGGTTGCTTTAGCCGAGTGTTGTATTATTAACAGAGAGAAACCGGTGGGCGCTGAAGTAAACATTCCGATAAAAACAAGAGAAGATTTTTCATTATTCTCTGAATCTCAGTCAAGAATTATAGTTTCTATAAGCGAAAATAACAAAAACGAATTTGAGACATTTTGTACAGAAAACAATCAAGTGTTTACTTTAATCGGAAAAACAAAAGAAGAAAAATTAAAAATTAATAATTATTATTTTGAGCTAAACGAACTTTCTGATTTATACTATAATTCTATTACGAAGTTTATGAATGACAAAATATAAGTTTTTTAAGTTCATTGTAAAATATATAAAAGCCGTAAACTTAAAGAAGTTTTTAGATTTTTTAAAACACTATTTTGGCGGTTTATATAAACGTATTGACGAGCACGATTGGTTTTTATGGGGCGGGGGTTTAGCGTTTTCTATTTTTTTATGTATAATACCGTTTATTCTAATTTTATTTGCAATTTTAGGAAATATTTTAGATAGTGATAGCGTTGTTACCCAAATTACTCATCTTATTGATGCTGCGGTACCTTACAAAGAGTATTCCGATTATGCTAAAAAAATTATCCTTAATCGTGTTGCAGAGGTTATCGAATTTAAAACTATTGCGGCTTATATAGGCGGTATCGGATTGTTCTTTGCGGCAAGCGGTCTTTTTAGCGCAATGCGTACAGTTTTAAACAGTATATACGGATTTGAAAAAGATAAAAGTGTTTTAGTCGCAAAACTTAGAGATTTTGGGATGGTTATTCTTTTAATTATCTTTATTTTTCTGTTAACTTTTGTTTTACCGATATTAAGGTTTTTTATTGATTTAGCAGACCAAATTCCGGTTTTAGAGTTTTTAAGACTCGGATCACTATTAGATACTGTATTTTCTATTACATCTTTAGTTTTAATTTTTTCATTATTTTACTTATTTTATTATGTAATACCTTATACTCGCGTAGGTAAATCAGTTGCTGCAATATCAGCTTTTTGGGCTACTTTTTTATGGGATATGGCAAGAAGGTTATTTGGCTATTATTTATATAACTTTGCAGATTACGGAAAAATTTACGGAACATATACACTTGTAATTGTTGTTGCTTTTTGGATTTACTACTCTTCCATACTATTTGTCTTGGGTGCGGAAATCGGTCAGCTTTATAGAGAAAGGAAATTAATAAAACTTGAACAAAAAAATGGCGGTAAAAAAATATGAGAATATCGTTTTCAAAAATTCTTCTACTAATGTTATTAAGCTTCAGTTTAGTAATTGCCCAAGACGAAGTTTACGAAACAATAATAACCGAAATTTCTAAAAACGGAGTTAATATTGATCCGGATATGCTTAAAAGTACTCCCCTTAACTCTGATGATGTTCTTAAAATAAAGTTTGACGTAAAAGGACCCAATGAAAATTTAATTCCTTTGTCTTACAAAATTACATTAAACGGAGCTCCGGTTAGCTTTGCGAATAGCAGCGATAAAACTGTTGAACTAAAGCAACTGCCTCAAGGATTTTCATTACTAAGAATACAAGGAATTATTGCCGGTAAAGAAGTAATGCCAAGGAATATTGAATTTACCGTTAATAAACCTAATGTAGTAGAAAAAGAAAAAGAAGCAGACAAATTCCCGGTTGATTATATATTATATGCTGTAATAGGCGTTTTAATTGTAATTATAATACTTATCGGCAAAAAGAAGGGTACCCCTTCAAAAGCTGAAACAACTACTGAACCTGCCGATAAATTGAAATCAAACGGAGCAAACGGAGCCGATATATCTAGAGCTTATGAAAAATTAAAATTAAAGTATAAAGAATTAGAAGATGAAAACAGTTTTCAAAGATCCCAGATTAGAGAATTAAAAGATAGAATTACCGATTTAGAACATGCAAATCTGAAACTACTTGAAAAGAAGGACAAGCTTGTTGAAAGCAAACAACAACTTGAAGAGCTTCAATCACAAAAAGAAGAATTATTTGCCATTGCAATTCATGATATCAAAAATCCGGCAGCCGCAATTAAAAGTTACCTAGAATTGATTACATCATACGATTTAAATGCTGTGGAACAAAGCGAAATCATGGAATCAATGATAAGAAGCAGTGAGCAAATTGTTGAACTTGCTCATGAAATGACCTCTGTAATAGCACAAACCAAACCGGAACCGATGTTAACACTCGAATTTGGATCGTTAAAAAAAATAATAGATTCCGTTTGCACTCAAAACAAAGGGTACGCACTTAAAAAACAAATTAATTTATTAAATAAATCTTCAATCGATTTACCGGAGACAAAGCTAGACCCACAAAAAATTGAAGAAGTTTTGGATAATTTAGTTAATAATGCATTAAAATACTCCCCGGCAAATTCCACAGTTGTTGTAAATACATTTTTCACTCATGATAAGATTACGGTGGAAGTTACGGATACGGGCGTTGGTTTATCCGAAGAAGATATTAAAAAAGCATTCCAAAAAGGAGGAAAACTAACTCCAAGACCAACCGGGAACGAAACAAGCAGCGGTTTAGGTCTTTGGATTGTAAAAAAGATAATTGAAGAGCACGGCGGACGAGTTTGGGTTAAAAGTAAAACCGGAAAAGGTTCAACCTTTGGTTTTGAATTACCTGTTGTTAAATAAAACCTTTTTTTGTATCTTAAAAACTTATTTGAATTATTTGCGTCTAAAATTATAAATATTAATAAATCGAGGTCACAATGGGAGAAAAACTATATACCTACGCAGGGTTCTGGAAGCGTTTTTTTGCATATGTTATCGATAGTTTTATTCTTAACATAATAATGGGAATAATATTTATTCCGATATTTTTAATTTTTGGCGTTTCTTTATTTCAAGAATTTGGTGATCCGGGAAATTTTCAATATAACAGTGTAAGTTATGCTCAAAACATGAACAGTGTTGATGAAGTAGCTTTAGTTTCTGCTGTTTTATTTTTTGTGTTTTTTGCTATAATCGGTTCAACTATTATTAGCTGGTTATATTTTGCATTAATGGAATCATCTTCTAAAAAAGCTACTTTGGGTAAAATGGCTTTGGGATTAATAGTTACCGATATGAACGGAGTAAGACTTACTTTCGGAAGAGCTACAGGTAGATTTTTCGGTAAAATTTTATCCGGTATTATCCTGAACATTGGGTTTATTATGGCTGCATTTACCGAAAAAAAACAAGCATTACATGATATTTTGGCAGGTACTTTAGTTTTAGAAGTAAAAAATAAAGGTTATTACGATTAATACTATCGTACTATAAAAAATGTACCGCCTATTAATATTGCGGTAGCAATTGCTTTTTGCAAAAGTTTTTGTTCGTTAAATATTTTACCCCCTATTATTGAAGCAAAAAAGACTGAGATGCGTTTAACTGATAAAACTAAGGCTACCGCAGGAGCATATTTTATAGCTTCTATTTGTGAATAACGATATCCCACCGTTAATACTGCAACTAAAATAATCCATTTCCACCAATCCGATCTAGTCTCTTTTATTATTTTAACTGCTCCGCCTTTAATAAAAAAAGCTGCTACCAGAAATATTAGTGCAGTAAACAATTGTTGAAAAACTAAAAATGCTTTCGGATTTTTAACAAGGTCTTTTAATATGTATTTATCTAATAGTGTTGTTACCGTAAATAACAACAATGCCGTTATAATGTATCTATAATTTTTTGATTTTATAAACACTTTAAATGGTTCTAAAAAATCTTCTTTTGCCTGCATTTCTAGAATATACGTTCCTAACAATAGTAACCCCATTCCCAATAGTTGATTTGTTGTTAACGGTTCACTTAAAAATAAAAATGCAAAAAAGGCTACTAAACCCGGAGTTAATACTAATAAAGGTAATGCTTTACTCAGCTCCAAATTTTTTAAGGATAACATTACAAAATAGAATGCGGCAGAATTTAACAATGTTTTTAAAAACAAAATTAATAACCCTTTATCCGTAACAGAAGAGAAATCAGAAAAAAAGAGAAACGGAATTGTAAACAATAAATTGAAAAAAGAATTAAGTAACGAAAACGAAAACGCATTCATCTCAAATAAAAGTTTTTTTTCAAAAATAGTACTTGCTGCAGAAAGTAGAGCAGAAGCAAACGCAATAAAAAACCATTCCATAATTTTCTCTAATAATAAATATAAAATAAAGCCCCCGCTAATATACGGAGGCTTAAACTAATATAAAAACTGAAACAAATAATTACCAATTTAAACTAATTTTTGCAAAATAGTTTCTTCCCGGTTCTAATTTAATTATACCTCTATTTGTAGATAAGCTGTTTCTGTAAGCTCTGTTAGTAATATTTTCTATTCCTGCAGATACTGTTAATTTAGCAAGCTCTAAATCTATTGGCATTGAGTTTAAATAAATATCATAAGTAACATATCCTGGTGTATGTACCTGCCATTTTGTAGGATCGATATTAATTTTTCCGTCTGTTTGATTATCATATATATTTGCGGTTAAATCAACCATAACATAACTTAAATAATTTGAACGTAAACCTAACTTTCCGTTTAATGGCGGTATTTCCGGCAAATCTAAATCTTGTTCCGTATCTTTTCCTCTGCTATAAGATGCATTTCCGTATAATACAAACGATTTAACAAATTCATACTCAAAGCTTAAATCAAAACCGTAAATTCTTGCTTTGCTAACATTGTTTTTTATATATAAACTATCTGTTACTACCGGATTATCAACTATGTAATTATTTATAAAGTTTGCGAATAAATTCAGTTTAAGCGTAAAATTGTTCGTCCAAAAACGAGTTCCGAGATCTATATAATAACCGTCTTCGGGGTCTAATTCCGGGTTACCCAAATAAATTACTCCCCCTAAGTCTATATATTGAAATCTTTCTTCTAATGCAGGTGCACGGAACGAGCGTGCTATATTCAATGTTAAATCAGAAATTTGTGTCAATTTGTAAATTGCAGCAAAATTTGCACTCCATGAAATATCTGACTTATCTCCCGCAACAAATGATGCTCCCGGAGTTTTAGGAGGATTATAGTTATAATTCCCGTTATTTATCATATAAATCGGATTACTAACAGCTTCGTTTTTAACATTAATTTGATCTATTCTTCCGCCTAAAGTTAAAGTTAAATTGTCATCTATTGCTTTAAACTCGTCTTGTGCAAATAAACCGATACTTCTGTATTTTGCATCAGGAATCGGTTTATCATAAATCGTTCTTTTTACATTAGATAAGTATCTTTCTCTGCTTCCTTGGTATCTTCTTTGCCAAGCATCAATTCCAAAGATTAAATGATTATCTCCGAATATCCAATTAGATTGCAGTAAAGCACCGGTTGTATAATGATCAGCACGAGGATTCATAATTGTAGTTGCGTTTGGAATTACTTCAACATTACGTGCAATTAACTGATAGAACGCCTTAAATTCTAATGTAGCCAAATTACTAAACAAATTATATGTTTTATAATCTAAACTGTACAATTCTCTCTTCTCGTCCGGGTATCTTGCACTTGCGGTTGTGGGTAATGATGCCCCTCCCGGAATTCCGATATCTTTAGCGTTAAATAATTGATAGTCTAAAATTAATTCATGATTTTCAAATGGTTTCACTCCCACAGTTGCAAATATTGAGTTATCTTTAAATCGGCTATCCTTTAAGGTTCCCATAGGTGTTTCTGTATTTTTTGCATTTCGATAAGTTCCGGATACTTTTGCAAACCAATTATCTGATCCTGCATTTAAGGATAAGCTATTTGAAATTCCTTTATTAACGCTATTATATCCGCTATTAAAACTACCGCTATAGTTAAACGAACCGCTATAAAGATTTTTATTTGTTATAATGTTAATTACGCCGCCTACTGCTCCGGTTCCGTATAACGATGAAGCCGATCCTTTTATAACTTCCACTCTTTCAATTGATGAAGGGTCAACCAAAGATAACGATGCGGCAATATTATTTGCCGTTTCAACTCTGTTTCCGTCAATTAACGTTACAACTGCTTCTTTACTAAAACCCCTAATATTTAAACGAGTACCCCATATTCCGTCTCGTCCTAAATTTAATCCCGGTTCATTTTTAAGTAATTCAACAAGTGTTATCGGATTTTTGGTTTTAAAATCTTCGGTAGTTAATACGACCATCGGGATGGATACATCTTTAAGTTGTTTATCAAATTTTGTACTACTAACCGTTACTTCCCCAAGATTAACGGGAACTGTTGTTAATTCAATAGTCCCTAAATCAATTATCGAACCAAGCATGTTAATCTCTTTTGTAATTGATTTAAACCCGATAATACTAAAAGTTAAAGTATAATTACCGTTTTCAACATTATTAATGGTAAAATTACCTTTAGTATTGGTTATACATGAATACTTATTTACCGAAACCGTAATATTAACATTAGCTAATCCCGATTTGGTATCACTATTTATTACATTACCTTTAATAGTATTATTTTGCGCATTTAGCGTATTTATACTAAAAAAAATAAATCCAAGCATTAAAAGGATGTTTTTCATTTTATACCTCTATTATAATTATAAATTCAAAGTGGTTGCTTTTACTTTAACCGATTTAATTAAGCCAAGTTTGCCGCTTAAAGCACCAAGCTCGTCATTGGTCATTTGTAAAATGATGAAAATTATTGCAGCATTTTTATCCGGTATGGGATACCCCGTTCGCAATACAATTTTATCGGCAAAATTGTGTAATAGTTCGCTAACGGATTTGTAAGAAAGATCTCTGTCGTAAATTGTAATGGTGAGTGTTTGGTATTTTGTTTCCATAAAAAAATCTCCGTCTTTTAAATTGCAAAGGACGGAGATTATCCAAACTTGTTTACTCCGTCCCTTGATATTAGATAATTCCTCTATCTAAGGACTTTGTTACTAAACTTTATTTTAAATCCCTTTTGCTACTATAAGCCGCAAAACGGACATTTATTCTTTTTTTATTAAGTAAATTTAACACAAATTAAAAGGACTGTCAAGTATTATTTAATTGGATATCTTGTCTTATTATAAAACATAACACTATTAAAGCTAAAATTTGTTATTTTTGTAAAAACAAAATAAACGGATATGCTTTCTAACAGACTTTTAAAATATTATTCTTCATTATTGTATAAAAAATATAGAAAACTTGAAAATAAGTTTATTATCGAAGGTAAAAAACTTGTTTACGAAGGTCTAAATAGTAATTATGATTGCGAAATTGTTATTATTACCGATGAATTTTATCGCAACAATAAAGAATTTGTTGAATTTGTAAAACAAAGAACTATTATTGAAAAAATCGAACTTGACGAGGTAAAACGACTAAGCGATACCGAAACCCCGCAAGGTGTTTTTGCGGTCTTTAATAAACTTGAAGTAATAGATTCAAACTATAATGATAATTTAATAATTGCTTTAGATAATATTAATGATCCGGGAAATGTTGGAACAATTTTTCGCAATTGTGATTGGTTTGGTGTTAAAACAATTATATTAAGTGAAGGCTGTGCAGAAGTATATAATCCAAAAACAATACGCAGCAGCATGGGTTCAATTTTTAGGATGAATTTTATAGAAGATCTTAATTTAATAGATTTTATAAATAATAAAAAGCATGAGGGATATTTTAGCTTTGCTACAGATCTAAAAGGTGAAAATTTATATGAACTAAATTTCCCAAATAAAGGAATTATTGTTTTTAGCAACGAGGCTAACGGTCCGAGTGCGGAATTATTAAAAACAGTTAACGGTATTATCACTATTCCAAAGTTTGGTAATGCGGAATCGTTAAACGTTAGCTCAGCTAGTGCGGTAATTCTAAGTGAATATGCCAGAAGGAATCTTAATGAAAAATAAAATAGAGGCTGTTGTTTTTGATTTAGACGGAACATTGATAAGTTCACATAAAAATATTTACATGGCAACAATAAAAACTCTCGAATTACTAAATATTAATGCGGTAATTAACGAAGATATTTTTAATACAAAAATAGGGTTACACTTTAAGGATATTTTTGAGCAGATGGGGATTGTTGTTGATAATATTGAATATTTTATTGATGTTTACAAAAAATTATATTTCGATTACATTTCATATTCATTCCCATATCCAAATTTGTCGGAAACATTAGAAACTTTGCGGCAAAGGGGAATATTAATAAATCTGTTAACAACAAAATCTCAAGAACAAGCAGAATTAATTTTAAGGCATTTTAATATTGATAAATATTTCTCCGAAATTCTTGGTCGTAAACCGGGAATGGAAATTAAACCGAACCCTGACGGTATTTTTTATATTACCGATAAATTAAATATCGACCCCAAATACTTACTTATGGTAGGGGATACCGAAATGGACGTTTTATGCGGAAAAAATGCCGGGGCACAAACTTGTGCAGTAACTTACGGTTATAGAGACGAGGATTATTTAAGAAGCTTGAACCCCGATTATGTTATTGATAATTTACTGATGTTAAAAGAAATTTGCCAATAAATAATTATAGTGGCAATTGATCAATGTATAGTTCCGGTTTTAGTTGACTTTTTTATCCTTTTCCTGTTAACCTATTTCAGTACGCTATAGGGATTGATTGTTAATCAATTATCCATTGTTTTTGATAAAAGACTTACTGATTTTTTATAATTTCTTTTTATCATTCACACAAAGTGCTGGACAGGCTCGGTTCTTCATTTTCAGAAAGCAAACCCAAACAATCCGTATTCTTTTTGTTTATTTATCTAAAGATTAAATTATATAAAATTCGATATCTTTAATATAATTAAGTGTGCATTCAATGTCGTAATAATTTAATAAAGCTAATTCAATTTGATCTTCAATTGAAAGGAATCCACTATATTTCTTAAAAGGTATAATGAATGGATTTTGCAATAAAAATTGGCGTGTTTCATCGGCAAATCTATCAATATAATTAAAAGAACTCCATAATTTTGTAAAATCATCTATTGGCATTCGAATTTTGAACATACTTTTTCTTTCACAATAAGCGCATTGAATAGATAAAAATTTAAGCACAAGATATATTCCTCTATTAATTCTACTGCTAGTAAACGTATATAATTCGATTTGATCATTTGTTAATATTACAGGGCGAAAGTTAGCTGGTAATTTAATCTTATATAATAAGAATTCCTTTCTAAGTTCACAGATTTTCTGTTGACTAAAAGAATCTAAAAATTCATAATTTTCTAAACTTGATAACACTTGTAGCATCTTTAATCTGATACACTCATTTATATCTTGAATTCCTCCAGAATAAATAGGTGCTTTACCATCTAATGCAGGTATAACATATATTTTTGATGATTCAATATCAATTTCAATTATTTTCCAGATTTTTGCAGCCAAATATATATTTTCACCAACAATCAATTGTGGAGAATCTGCAAACTCACCAACTCTATTATTACCATATATAACTTTTAGATTACGCTCAGTTGTAAAAACAGAATAAAATTCTTTGTTATTCACAATTCTTTCCCCATCAGTACCTAATATTAACTCATTTCCAATTTGTTCTATAAAATTTTCTGCTGTTAGATATCTAATTATTTCTTTTTTCTTTTGCAAATTAATCATATTGAACGTTATATTTGAATCTAATAGTTCTAATAATGTTTGAAACGTAATTCCATTATACCCTTTAATAATAGAAAGGATTTGATGAGCTAAAATATCAACAGGGTATCTATTTTCTATGGGGGGTTCAATAAATCCTTCGGTATATAAAAGCCAACAGGCTAAAGATTGCAAGAGACTCCATTCATTAGTTGCAAAGAGTATAAGTCTGCTATTTTGATCATTTTTTCTACCGCTTCGTCCAGTCCTTTGAATTAAAGAAGATATTGTCGTTGTTGAGTCGACTTGAATAATCTGATCAACTCCACCAATATCTATCCCCAATTCTAATGTAGAAGTGCAACAAATTGCATAGTTAGAATTAATACTATTCTTCGCAAATGTTTCTATATATTCTCTAAGTTCTTTCTCGATTGACGAATGATGGGAGAAAGTAGCAAGTTCTATTCCTTTTTTTTGTGATAGAATTTTGAGTTTTACTGCAATTTCTTCTGTTTTCCCTCTAGAATTAGGAAAGATTAACGTCTTTTTATTTTGAACTTCTTTTAATAGAGAGTCAATGAGATATGATGAATATTCTGAAGTTTCTTCATTAAAATATTTAAAACGCACTTCAACATTTTTTTTAGTTTTATCTAATAATATTTTTGTTCTTAATGGTTCTCCTAGAAAATCCTTTACTTGATTAAAATCTCCCAAGGTGGCAGATAATCCAATAAACCTAAATGTTTTGTTTATCTTACTCTTAATTCTCATTAATAGAGATTTTAGTTGAACGCCTCTATCTGTACCTAAAAAATAGTGAATTTCATCAATGACTATAAATTGAAGATTTTTAAATAAAACATCTATTAAGTATCCTTTGTGAACAAACATCGCTTCTAACGATTCTGGCGTAATTAATAAAATTCCTCTTGGATTCTTGATGAGTTTGTTTTTTAAGTTCTTTGATGATTCTCCATGCCATTTTGTAACTTCCACATCAAGATAAGAACTCAATTCTTCAATTCGCGCAAATTGATCATTAATTAATGCTTTTAATGGTGAAATATAAAGAATTTGGATGCCATCCTTTGAAGGGTCTATTATCGATAGAAGAGGCAAGAAAGCAGCTTCAGTTTTTCCAGAGGCTGTCTTCGATGCAATTATATAATTGCTATCAGTAGTTATAATTTTCTCGATTGCAACAATTTGTATAGGTCGTAAACTCTCCCATCGCCTATCGCGAATATATTTTTTAACTTGATAACTTAATAATTCAAATGCACTCATAATTCTTCAACTTGATTGTCATCTCTTTCATCTGTGATTATTATTTTCGAAAATAAAGCTTTCTTGTCTAAATTTGGGTTTTGTCTAAGGATATTTAAGATATTTAAAAAATCTCTAATTACTTCCCTTGGAGTTAAAAACTCATTTGCACCAGGTTTATTATATATTTCTTCCATAAACTTTCTAATATCTTCTGTTTCGATATTGCTTTGGCAGTTGTAGTGGAAATCAAAAATATTAAGAAGTTTATTCAGAAGTACAAAAATTTCATTGTGAGATAATGGGAATAACCTTATTACTGGTTGTGAAAAATCTCTTATCAAAGTTGTTTCATATTTGTTTGTCTCTAGTCTTGTTTTCAAAGCACGATAACTGTAAAAACCTCTTCTCTCATTCTCCAAAACTGCATTAGTTCCAGCAATATTAAACATAATGTTTGTTACTCTGCCTTGAAAACAATCATTATAAATCGTTAGAAGCTTTTCATAGTTCTTTTCTCTAACTGAAGGGATTGAAATTTTATATAAATTTATTGCTTCATCAAGGTTTATTACAAGTCCATTGTAACCTATACTAGTAAAAAAACCACTAAAATTCTTTAACATATCATAATAGTTTTGGTCATCAATAATTTCTCTTACACCCAAATCCCTTTTTGCTTCGGTTTTTGTAGTATATTCTCCTTTTAACCATTTTAGGCAGTTTTTTTTCATTTCTTCATCATCTAATAAGTAACCTTCATAATACTTTTGAACAACAAGTCCAAAATCAAAACCGCCTACGTTAGAGATATTATTAATTAATGAATTTATATTACGACTTATGTAATTAGCATATTGAATATCTCTGATCTGATCTAATGGAATTTGTTTTTCTTGTGCTGTTTTTACTAAAATATATTCAATCCATTTTTCCAATAAAATTGGTAGCGCTCCACCTTCGGGTTTTGTTTGAATTGACAGATTATTCATTATTTCTTTATATAGAGCAACTGATTTGCCATCATTTGAATATAAACGTGTATCTGGTGTAAAATCTGCTGATGCTACAATAAACTTTTGTTTTAATGCAACAGTATTCATTAAATGTAACATAAATGATTTCCCAGAACCAAATTCGCCGATCCAAAATTTCATTATGCTCTGTCCAGATCTAACATCCTCTAAAGCTTTTATAAATGCTTCTATTTCGCCTGAACGGCCAACTGTAATGTGTTGTAAACCAGTTTTTGGAACTACACCGCTTACTAACGAATTGATAATTGATGTAGCCTCTTTAGGTTTAATTTGACACGAATTCATTTTGTAATGCCCTATAATATTGTTCGTTTAAGTAATATTTGTTTTCATCGCTATCGATTAGCATATCATCAATTTTTTCAAAAAACAATTCGTTTATACTCTCTATCAGTTGATTTAGCATCATTTTTTTTATTTTAGCAAACTCAAGGATAGACTCTTTTGACATTACAAATGAATTATCAACAAATTTGCCAATCAATTCTTTTTGAATGGAATTTGGTTTTAGTAAATTCCCTTCAACAAGATAATGATCTGATTTTTCTGATGAAATAATAGTGATATTTTTTTCGTTAGTATTAAGTGAAGAATTGCAAATTTGGATATTTCCTTTTTCTTGATCATCTTTCAAATACTCGTTTAATAGTTCAGTTGTAGAAAAATCTCTTATTTTGATTTCATCAATTAAGTCTTTATTTAGTATTACTTCTTTCCTCATTTTTCCAAATGTATTCTCTATCTCTTTTTTCGCTAATTCTCTATCTTTATCTTTTATGAGATTATTTATTATTATAGAAAATTTTTTTAATTCTTCAGATGTTTTAAATATTTTTTTTTCAATAGACTTTGAAAATCTTCTATTATCAAACTTATCAGATTTAAAATCAAAACAAATATAGTCGATATAGTATTTTAGTGAGCTAACTCTATCAAAAGTTGCGACAAAATTAGATGCCTCAAAAAAAATACCTTCAATTTTCGGGTTAAGATAATTTTCTTTTTCAAGCTTACATACTAAAGAATGATAATTATTCAAATTATTTATATTTGTTTTAACCGCTTCATTATATAAAATTTTTCTCCATCTTTCTTGGCAATAGCCATTTAATTTAACTTCCGTGTCATAATCCGTACCAGGTAATTTTTTAATTTCATCTATTATAAATTGCTTTATCTTTTGTATTACTAGTTCATCAACCTTTGCCAAGGCCTTCTCTGAATGAATATAAAAGTTTAAGTTTGTTTTTCTCCCAACATAAAGAGCATCTCTTAATTCATTTTCGCAACATTTATAAATAACCTGATATATATTCTTATTGAAATTGCTTACAGCCTCATTGTATTTATGGCTCCCTTGTTTATATATGCCAATCTCATTTATTTCAATATTTGCAATCGTATTGGAGATGTTTTGTAAGCTATTTCCTTCTTTAATAAATTGGGAGTTTAGCTCTACTATAATATTTAAAAAAATTTTAATTAAAGAAATTGCACAATATTCGATTGAATTAAATTTATTGTAAGTATCAATCAAAGAATTGAGAATATGCAATTCGGTTTCCGAAAGAACAATTTTTGTCTTATATCGCTCACCAAGATCAAAATTTCCGAATAAATTTTGATTATATTTTGAATCAATGTTATTGAAATTAATACAATCTATATTAAAATTATATTTGATAAAATAATTATCTACTAGTTGAGTTGTTTTTGGATAAAAATATCTTAAATTCATCAACCTTTCTTTCAACTTTTGGGAGTTATCTGAAGTATTGTATTCTTTAATAATTTCATAAAATAAAAGTTTTGCATAAACTTCCTTTTCATCAATACACATAAAACAATTAAATAAAAATGAATACTTAAAACTAAAATAAAAGTTTTTTTGGTCAAGACTTAGATTAGATAAAGAGTTTCCATTTATTTCATGAAAATCTACAATTTTTGGTGGTGGCGTTATTCCTTTTATCAAGAAATTATTCTTATTGATAATTTCTTGTTGGGTCGATACTATTTCAATTGAATGGTCAGCCATTTTTTCCCCTCTTTCCTTATACTATGTTAATAATCTTTTACAAATGTTTTTAGAAAATTCATAATTTATATATAAGTTTTAACCAATAATTTTTCTGCCTGAAATATACCAAGACTTACCGAAAAAGACTTTCAGCTTTTCTAATACCGATTCTTTCTTTTTAGTGCTTTCGCCTGATTGGAGTAAAACGTGATACATGCAGTAATATTAACCAATTTCTGTTCCTTTGGCTTTTATAAATTCGTCTTAAATGTGTTTTCAAAAAAAAATAGATAACTTTTAAATTTACAAAAATTTACACTAAATAACTGATTTTTCAAGTGTGAATTTTGATAAAAAGTTTAAACTAATATAATGTTCTTGCTAGAAATTAAAATATTTATTAATTTAATCGCGTAAAAAAGGAAATATGAAGGCATTATGATTTTGGTAATGCAATGGAAAAAAGGTGTTAGTAATAGATTGTATTAAACTTTAAATTCGAATATGGGATTTGCTATCAATAGATTGTGTGAGAAATGTAAAATAAGGTTTAATATTTTTAATAAAAACATCTCTAAACCGCAAGGTAATTCAATGAAAGACTTCCTCTTTTGTTTGGTTACCTATCATTGTTTTCGGAAAGTTTTACTTAAAATAATAAAAATATTCCATAAATAGTTTTAAGATTTTTGATATTAAGAAATAATTATCATTAAATACAGAAATATAATTTAAAATGAAGAGGTTTCTATGCCCATAAAACACGAAGAGATAACACGAACTCGTATGAAAAACTTCATTAAAAGCATTAAGAACGATTATCAATTTAAAGAATTTACAAAAGGATTATTATCGCTTGATGAACATATAATCGCTGATCGAACAAAAAACATATATTATTATGAAGAGCCTATTGATAAAGTGAACTTTTCATCCAAAGGTAAAGAAGGATGTCCATCCTTTTTGCACTTTTCCACTAAACCTTTATCCAAGCAAGACATGTTGGGATTTAAGCAAATTATAAACGATACAACTAAGTGTTCAAATTATAATTCTTCACAACCTATTACATATCGGCTTTTTATAAATACTACTGTAACAAAATATGAAAAACAGATAAATAAATTAATTAAATCAAATGTAAATTTAGAAGTAAAGATATATGATATAGATTGGTTCGTCGGTGAGGCTTTGAAGTCTGAATCAAAAACTTTTGTAGAAAGCTATATTAATAAATATGGTTTTGATAACTGGGATCGAATTAGAGATGTTTTAAGTGGAAATATGATGTTAACTACATTTTTCTTCTCCGCATTAATTCTTGCATTGTTAATCATTGTTTTTTATACATTTATTGAAATTTTAGTATATGTGCCAACCCCAAATGATAAAACCTTTTTGTATTGGAGTTTTTGCATATCATTAGCTCTATTGCTTATTGTAAATTATTTAAAATTTGCTATAAATAGCTTGCGACCAGAAGAAAAGAGAAATAAAATTGATGTTTTTTATATTATATTATCCTCTTCACTATTATTTGGTTTTGCAATTTATTTAGTAGTATTGCGCTTAAGACCAGACACTTTATTCTCTACTGATCCACATGATAGTTGGTGGTCTGCACTGGGGATTTTTGTTGCTGTAATTATTGCAAATTGGGCGATTTTAATGTATTTAAAAAATGACATATCTAAATTAGAAGCAAAAATCAATACGCAAGACGAAACAATAAATAAAATAAGTGAAATTCTAAAATTGAATAAACCAAACTATTTTATTAATCAAATTGAATCCCAAAAAAATTTAATAAACAATTCGCTTAAACAAATTTCAAATGTTATTTCTTTTATTACAAATAGTTATAACATTGAAGTCGGAAGTTTAGATGAGAGCATCAAAGATATTGATGAAGATATTAATAAGATAATTAACTCAATTACAAATTATCAAAAAGAGTTTTTAATTGAATACGCTAATTGTATTATCCAATTTACAATATTAATATGGCGTGCAACACCACCAAGATTAAATTGCAAAAATGATAGTAGTCTGAAACATTACACAAAAATTTGTGAACTTAGAGGAAAAGCCTTAAGAATAATTAATAGTTTAAGCAAACAATTATTACAAGATGAATTTATAATAGAACAAAACAATTTTATTATTTATGATTGTTTTTCCCAGATTGAATTGGATATAGAAAAAGATAGAAAAATTGAATCTACACTTAATGGTATTATTGAATCGCCACTACTCTATTCATATAAATCAGAAATTAGAACTGCTATCAATGAGCAAATAGTAATCGCGAAATCATTAATGGTTAAACACTACATGCGTACTAAAAAATTTAATGAAGCTCTGACTTTCATAAGCGAAATTATGGAACATCGTAATATCAAAAATTCCAAATGGGATAATATTAGCTATCTGATTTGCTTGTTGTTCAATAATTGTTTATGTGAGGATGCAGGATTAAATATAAATATGCAAACAATTAATGTAAGCAATAAAACAAATGGAAGTGATATTCCAATGCCAACTTATTACGATAATGAAGGACTTAGGCCATTTTGGTGCTTAATTAAGTGTTTTACATGTAGAAATAATACATCTAGTTTTTATAAAGCAAAGCAACAATTTCTCCAGAATTTTTATGTATTAAATACTCAATTCTACTCTTCTGTATCAACCTATGATCGATATTCGTTTTTTAATTTTTATGATAATTTTCAAAAAATATTAATAAATGATAGTACAAGGGAAGATTTGTTAAATCTATATTTGATTTACTATTATTGCTGGGGAGATTTTGATAAAGGAGCAGATGCGGAATTGAATAATGGTGATAAATTGCAGGAACTTGAAGTATACTTGATGAATGGAACTTATCCTCATATAGGATCAGGTAAAAAAAATAAAACTGCTAAGGTAAAAAAATAATTTCTCATTCCCCTCCTCTTTTTGGTATACGAACCCTGATATTGAAACAATAATAATCAGGAGAATAAATACCATGTGTTTTACAATCGGCTGCGACCCTGAACCGGTTGCACGTCACCACAGTTTGTTTGTTTTGGAGAACAAGGTTACCGGTTCTTTCGGCATTAAGGTAATTCCTATGTTTGTGAAATTATTGAATAACTGTAGTGGCAATTTCCACTGACTATTTTATATATATCCTAACTTTACAATAACATAATACTTTCATCTGTAAAACTTAGGAAATAATAGTCGTTTCAATTACCACTATTTTCAAAAAGCAACTCCAAATAAAACTTTTCTACTTATTTTCTTTTTTAACATCTTTTGCAATTCTAAAACCATAAAATCCGAAACTATTTGTAACTAAATCAACTGCTCTATAGGTTCGATAACACACATTTTCGGGATTATACATAGACCCTCCTTTAAGGATTTTCTTTTCACCTTCTTTTGGTAACTCATTGGGGTAAATAAGTTTGCCTGTATACTTAAACCAAACAGCATCGCACCATTCCCAAACATTACCGGTCATATCATAAATTTCTTTTTCGTTTGGTTTTAATAAGCCCACTTCCATCACCTTATTATTACTGTTCTTATAATACCAGCCCACCTCATCAATATTATCATTTCCGGCGAATTTACTTTTTATGTAAGGCTTAGCCGCATGCTCCCATTCGGCTTCGGTGGGTAATCTTCCGCCTGCCCATTTTGCATAAGCATCGGCATCTTCCCAAGCCATATGAATAACAGGATAATTATAATCATTTTCTGTTCTCAAATTTCCTCTTTCGTCATGTCTCCAGTTTATACCGTTCATTTTTACCCATTTGTTTTCTTGGTTAAGCACGTAACTAAAACTGTCTTTTTCTGCACGAGTGAGATAATTTGTACTTTTCACAAATTTGGAGTATTCACCATAGGTAACTTCATATTTGCCTATATAAAATTCATTTACACGAACTTGCTGATACGGTTTTTCTGATTCTTCACCAATTAAATAACCCATTGATGTCATATTGCCCGAAACAAAAACCATTTTGTTATCAAGGTCAAGTTCTTTTTCTTGAATTACCGCTTTATTAATTAGTTTAGGATTATCAAATACCACACGAAATCCTAAATAATATGATGAATATAAATAAACTGCATTATTGCGTTTTAAAATATCACCGTCATTTTTTGGTGTTCTTTCCGTATCAAAAGTAGTAAGTTTTGTGTCAATATCCCCGCCTCTAATTACACGATTATCTCCTTTTGCGGGGCCTTTTGGGTTATCAACCGGACTTGTTTCGTAATATCTATTATCATAATAATCACTCACCCATTCATACACATTACCACTCATATCATATACTCCAAGTTCATTAGCTTTGGTATAGCCTACATGTTGGGGTATAATTGACAAATGCGTAACATCGGTTAATTTATCACTACCGGAATATTTAAATGCTTTACTTTTATTTCCCCCTCTTGCTACATACTCCCATTCTGCTTCGGTAGGTAACCTTCCCCCCGCCCATTCTGCGTATGCAACTGCATCATCATATGTAATGTGTACAACAGGATGGTAACATGTTTCTAGGTCTTCTATTCTTTCGCCTTTGTAATCGGATCTCCAATCAGTATATTGGTTTTTTATAGCCGTGCCTCTATCATATATTTCACTCCCCCAATCGTTTACATCATTATATGTTTTATACCCTGTTTTAGCAATAAATTTTGCAAAATCGCTTACAGTCACTTCATATTTACTAATATAAAAGTCCTTTAATTTTACTTCGTGGGAAGGCTTTGAATCGATATATTTTAAATCTTGACCTAGCAGAAGACCTTTGGGTTTTGGCCCCGGAATACCCATCATAAAAGTACCCCCTTCCACATAAACAATGTTAGTGCCAATATTTTGTTTTTTTTCGTTTAATGATTTGTTGGTTTTCTGACAAAAGAAAGAGGAATAAATGAATAAAAATAAAATTATATGCTTAGCCATAGCTGCCTCCTAAGTAGAGAATTATTATAAATAATTTATTTTGTTAAATATGTTTACTTTTCTAATCACTTAAATTGTTTTACTATAAAATAAGGGATTGTTTATTAATTTGCAAATTTTTTATTGTACTTTAAGTGGTTAATTCTATCAAAATTTTCCATTCAAAACAATTATCTACCGAAACCCGAAAAAATTTGGAAGATAATTAATACTCAACAGGCAATAATTCATTCCAAAAATTTATATACGGGGAATAATATAAATCAAGACAAAATTAAAATTGTTAATTACTGCCGGAAATAAGACTTTAGATAAATAATTAAAGTATTTTGTTTTATCTTAAAATTAATCTTTCATCTTTAAAATTACGATTCAAAAAAAATCTACCCGAGCGCAAAAGCATGTAAGTGTTATCAAACTCGCAAGTTAATAACCAGTTCCATGAACTAATTGTTAAAGATTATTCGAAAAAATTTTACCTCATTTTAACTGCGTTTAAAGTTGTTGGATATTAAATTAATTTTCAACATTGCATTGTTAATTAAGTGAACAAGCCGGGAATTACATCTTCTAATTTTAACCGATGTTTAATTTATATTTTATAGCTTTCTGTCCGAATTCGCACATCTATGTTCGTTATCGGACAAAAAATACAAGTTTTATTTTTCTTCTAATAATTGCTTCATGTGTTTTCCGATCTTAAATTATTATACTTCATTACTGTAGAGAGTTTTATTTTTTTCTCTTACACTATTTATAATCTAAAATAAAGCGAAAATCTAGAATTCCGACTTTATTATACATTTCGATTGCCTAAAACAGATTAATTTCTTCTAACTAATTTAGTTTCAACAAGATATTAATATTTTAATTTTATCTTATTTAAAATTAATTCATCAATTAATTAAATATATGTTATACAATATATTACACTCTGATGATTTTTGTTTATACTTCCAACAGGAATATAGTTAGTAATGATATGTTTTTCAATGCTAGCGGCATGATAATTGCCCCGCAACTATATCCATTACTAAACTGAAGTAATAAAATGAAAAAAATATTATTAGTATTAATTATTATTGTTACTTATTTATCCACAGTAACTGCGGAACATAAAGTTGATAGTTTAAACGGTGTAATTGCTTACTCGGTTACATATTCAAATAATACAAACAAGTTATTTAGAATTAATATTGACGGCAGCAATAATGTACAAATCGGAAATATTCCCGGCAGACCTCTAAGTCCTTCTTATTCAAAAGATGCTTCAAAAATAATTTATTATAATCATTTAAGCTCTCAAAATTGGCAGATTTCTATAATGGATTCAAACGGTGCAAATTCATATCCATTGTTGCCAAATACAAATAGTATGGATTGGTGCCCGTCACTTTCTCCCGACGGAAAAAAAATTCTTTTTTCTCGAAGTGTTTCAACACCAATCTGGATATCTGAAATTTGGGTAGTTAATTATAATGGTAGCAACGCACATAAACTTGTAGATGTAAACGGACAAGGAGCAGTGTGGTCTCCAAACGGAACGGAGATTTTATTTTTTGATTATGTTGAAGGAGGAGGAGATATTTGGAAAATGGATTCAAACGGAACTAATATTAGAAAAATTATTGATCATTCTGCAGAAGATTGGTGGCCCGATTGGTCGCCTGACGGAAGAAAAATAGCATTTCAGTCCAAAAGAGATGGTAATTTTGAAATATACACTATGGATATTGAGACGGGTGAATTAAATCGTTTAACCAATAATGAAAGCGATGATGAAGAGCCAAGATGGTCGCCTGACGGTTCAAAAATTGCCTTCAGCTCCTTGAGAGACGGACATTATGAAATATATACAATGAATAGTGACGGAAGTAATCAAGTAAGATTAACAAGTGTAAACGGTAATGCAATAAACCCGAACTGGAAACCGGCTTTTGATTTGCCATATTTTGGGCAAATACCTCCGCAAAACCTTCCGAAATTGTTTTTTCCGGATAGTCTTTTAGCTACTACTAACTGGCAATATCACGGTTCTCCGACATTTACGCCTGACGGTAAAGAAATGTATTTCCCTAAATATATTTACTCATCTCAAAAAACCGAAATATGGTTTTCCGATTGTTTAAGCGGTAAGTGGTCTGAACCCAAAATTGCACCGTTTTCAAACAATAACTATCAAAACAACAATCCTTACTTTTTAAGAAATAAAGACACTCTATATTTTATATCCCAAAGATCAAACGGATTTATTTTTAAAGTTACCCGTTCAAACGGAGTATGGTCTTCACCTATTAAAATTAATTTGCCGATTCCTGCCGGTTATTATTATGGATTACAGTTTTCTATTGCAAACAACGGTAATATTTATTCCGAATTAACCAATATTCAAAGCGGTTCGGAAGATTTATTTATTTGGCGAAAAGTTAACGGAAGTTACTTACAACCCGAAAAGTTAACCACACTATGCAGTGACCAATTAGACTTTACACCTTATGTGGATCCAGAAGAAAGATTTATATTATTTAGCTCCCGTAGACCGGGCGGGTATAGCAATACAGACCTATATATAAGTAAAAGACTGTTAAATAATGAGTGGTCGGAACCGATAAATATGGGTTATGACATAAACTTAAATTCTGCTATATCTCCGATAATTACTAACGATGGGAAGTATCTATTCTTTTTGGCATTCAATCCTACTGCATTGGGTGCAAATCCATATTGGATAGACGCTAGAATAATTAACAACTTTCTAACAAATATTGAGATAGGGAAAGTTATTAATAAAGATTTTTATTTATACCAAAATTACCCTAATCCGTTTAATCCCAATACAACAATTGGTTACCAAATTCCAAGTGCGGGAAAAGTATCATTAAAAGTTTATGATATTTTGGGTAAAGAAGTTGCCGTTTTGGTTGACGAATACAAAGAATCAGGAAGATATACCGTTAATTTTACCGGTGTTAATCTCGCAAGCGGTGTTTATCTTTCTAAACTTGAAGCTTGTAATTTGGTAAGTTCAAAAAAGCTTGTATTGATGAAATAAAATATAACGTGGTGCGTATTTTAGGTACGCTTCACGAAGTATTTCTATCCCCAATGATTTTCTCATATTCATTAAATAGACATAGATGTAATATTTTTTGTTTTCCTAATTTATTGCAAAACGAGATTATTTTTGTATATTTCTTCTTTTATTTAGGACATTAAACGGAATTTTGTTTATAACCGTTATTGTTTGTGATATTTTATTTTACCTTATTTATAATTACTGTTTTTTTTAATAATTAAAATTTTAGTTTATGGGGAATAATTAGTGAATATTCTACATGCTTGTTTAATAATTTTAGTATATGGAGTATTTAACATAATAAGCTGTGAACCAATTCCCACTCCACACCCTATTGACACAATTAGCAGATCAACCCAGGCAATATACCTAAATGATTGGCAAATAACGAAAGACGGTGATCCGAAAAATGACATTCCGGATTACCCAGATTCGTCTTGGACAAGAATTACTCCTTCTTTAGATCTAGATTCTTATAAAAGCGGAAATTGGGTTATACGAACTTCATTTACCGTTAAAGATTCATTACGTGAAAATGCCGTCTTTGGGATGTTTATATTTAATATTATTACTGCATACGAGATCTATTGGGATAAGGTTATAATTGCCAAAAACGGACAACTGGGGAATAATTATAAAAATGAAATAGCGGGCATTAATAGATATAATATTATTATTCCTCATAATCTTATGATACCGGGCAATCATGAAATAATGATAAGAATCTCTAATCACAACAATATTTCTCCTTGGAATTGGAACTACGGTTATGTGGTTCTAGGTAAAGTTGATTTTATTATGAAAGATGAAGCATTAACCAATTATAAATCTTTTTTTGTATTGGGAATCTTGTTTGTCGCTTTTATATTCAATCTTTTTTTATACCTAAACAGAAAGAAGATAATTGAACATTTATTATTTAGTATAGTTTGCTTTTTAATAATTTTAGATTACTTTGTATTTATAATACCCAAAATTTTATCTTTTCCTACCACATATATCCATTTCGAATATTATTTCTATCAAGTAAACACTCTTTTATTTATAACACTCTTTCCTACTTTTTTAATTTACACTTTTGCACTTTCAAAACGAATAGTAGGAATTATTATTATTATAAATCTTAGTGTTTATTATTTCTTTACTAATATTTTAAATTTATTTGAAATTCTTTCATTCACATTGCTAATTATAAGCAGTGCAATAACTATTTGGGCAATAATTCTTAGGCGGAAAGAAAGTGTTTTAATTGCAATTAGTTTATTATTATCATGGGCGGCATTTTACTTCAATTTTGCCTTTGCAATGTTATCAACAACTATGGTTATATGCACTAGTTTTTATATAACAAAACAGTTTGCAAAGAACGAAAAAGCTGAGAGGGAAGCTCAACTTAGATCTGTTCGTCTGGAAAATGAATTGTTAAAGAAAAACATAAATCCACATTTCGTATTAAATACTTTAACCTCAATTATTGCATGGTTAAGAAAAGACCCCTCTTCGGCAATTAAATTAATAGAAGCGCTTGCGGAAGAATTTAGGATGATAAATCAAGTTTCCAGCCTAAAACTAATTCCTATTACTCAAGAGATAGAGTTATGCAAAGCACATCTTAAAATTATGAGTTATAGAAAAGGAGCTGATTACAAATTAGAAACAATTGATATTGACGAAAACGATACTATTCCGCCAATGATTATTCATACCCTTATTGAAAATGGTTTAACTCACGGCTTTGAGAATAAAACAAACGGAACATTTAGATTTAAATCTATTAAAAATTTAAAATCCATTACATATATAATTCAAAACGATGGGGATTTTGACGAACAAGATACAAAAGGATCAATCGGTTTTGGTGCAAAGTATATAAAAGGAAGACTAGAAGAAAGTTATTCAGATAGGTGGAAATTTACCTCAAACAAATTAACTAACGGTTGGGAAACAATTATAGAAATAGAATTGTAATTATGAGAATTTTAATTGTTGAAGATGAGCGTCCTATTGCCGAGGATATTAAGTTTCTTGTTGAAGAAATTTTACAAAATGAAATAACTTCCATTCACATTGAACTTACCTTAGATAGCGCACTAATATATTTGAAAGAAAAACCTATTGATGTTTTACTTTTAGATTTGAATTTAAATTCTAAAGACGGATTTCAAATACTTCGGCAAGTTGTTTGCCAATCATTTCATACAATTATAATTTCAGCTAATATAAATAGAGCTATTGAAGCATTTGAATATGGAGTTTTAGATTTTATTCCCAAACCATATAATAGTGAAAGACTTAAAGTTGCATTTAATAGATTAAAATCTTGCCATGCTTCAGACGGTCATGCAATCAAATATTTGTCAATCAAAAAAGGATTTGAAATTAAATTAGTTTCAATAGAAGATGTGAATTATTTTAGATCAGCTAATATTTATACAGAACTTCATTTAAAAGATGGTCAAATTCATATTTACGATAAATCTTTCAAATGTCTTTTACCGTTATTGCCTCAAAATTATTATCGAATTCATAAATCTTTCGTTGTTGATCGAAATAAAATTAAATCAATTCATATACTTGGCGGCGGAAAGTATAGAGTTGTTTTAACAAGCGGGGAATCTTTACCCGTTAGCCGTAATAAAATAAACCTAATAAAAAACATCGGTATTTAGCTTAAAGTTAATTTGTTGTAATTAAAAATCTATCAAGCGTTTCAATTTGCAACAAAAAGTGCATTTCACAAATTGCTAGTGCAATTTACAAGATATTTCTACCTATAATTTAAACCACACGTTAATTTTCAATCATATTTTATTAACTATTTGTTGCCAAAAGCAAACAATAAGAAATTTTTATTTTAGTAGGAGAAAATGATGAAAAGTTCGTTCGTTTTATTTATTTGGATACTAATTTTATCAGTATCATTAGTTGCACAAGAGATCCCATCTGACAGTTTATATTTAGGGCAAATTCCCCCAAGCGGAAATCCGGTTATATTTAATCTACCTGTTACTAGCGGATTTCGTCCTTGTGAAAGAGTTGCTATCACATCAAATGGTAAAGAAATTTATTATGCTGAAATAAATACATATCCCCCTTCATCATTAAGAATCAAACGTTTTATATATCAAAACAATCATTGGCAGGGACCGACGAATGTTTTTGAAGGATTTATGGCTCCGAAACTTTCACCCGATGATAGTATTATGTATTTACAAGATAATGCCTTTCATACATATTACTCAAAAAGAATGGGAGAAAGCTGGAGTACACCTATTAGAATGATTTCACAAAATTTGCGAACTCATTATTTTCAAAAAACCGAACTAAATAATTATTATATTTCCACGTATTATGAAGGATCTACGTCCAACGGAGAGATTTGTCAATTAGTAATGCAAAACGGGGATACTCTTTGTAAAAGTTTTGGAAAACCACTTAACACCTCATTTCAGGAAAACGATTTCTTTATTGCTCCGGATGAATCGTACATAATTGTATCTAGAAATGCAAGCGGAAATTCTGCAGATATGTATTTAAGTTTCAAAAAAGAAAATGGGAACTGGACAAATCCAAAAAAATTTGATGCCCGAATTAATGCTGACGGTTATAACTGGGAATATGGTCAATTTATTTCTAAAGACGGCAAGTATTTATTCTATACTTCCGGAGGTCTCGATTGGTCATCTTATTATACTTATTGGATTAAAATTGATCAGATTATCGATAGTATGAGAAACACTAACTACGCTCCCTACTTAAACAACCAGATAGCGACCCAGACAGATTCAGTAGGATATGAATTTTCTTATACTGTTCCGGACACTACATTTTATGATGATGATGGAAACAGTACATTAATATACTCTGCAACATTAAGTAATGGTAGTCCTCTACCTTCGTGGCTAACGTTTGATTCAGCAACAAATACTTTTATAGGTACACCAACCTCAGCGGGGAATTATTTAATAAAAGTAATTGCAACTGATAACGCTAATGCCAAAGCTTTTTGTACTTTTAATCTGAAAATTGAAAATTCGGTAACAAGTGTTAACGATTACAATCAAAGTTTAAATAATTTTAAACTTAATCAGAATTTTCCAAATCCTTTTAATCCGACTACTAAAATAAGTTGGCAATCTAATGAAAGCACCTGGCAAACAGTAAAAGTATTTGACGTACTTGGTAAAGAAGTTGCAACTTTGGTAGACGAATATAAACCGGCAGGAAATTACGAAGTGGAATTTGATGCAAGTAATATTTCAAGCGGAATATATTTTTATGTTTTGAAAACTTCTACTTTTTGTTCTCAAAAGAAAATGATAGCATTAAAATAAATTTATAAAAATGAGGAATTAAAATGAAAAAATTAAAAAATATCGGAATGAGTATTCTAATTTGGATAGTAATACTTTTTATAATTCTTTATTTTAAATGGGCATCTCAAGAAACAACTTCCCTACCCGGTGTTTTATCCGAAAAATCGGAACCATTTTTCGATTATGAATTAATCATAGTCACCTTTTTAGGTTTTGTATCAGCATTTTACTTATCTTTAATTTATCTAACTCCCAAATTATTATTTAATTCAAACTTAACAAGAATTTTACTTTATGTGATTGGATTAGCTTGCTGTTTTGTAATTGTTGCGTATATTATTGGGTTGGTTTTACCACTATATTATTTCTTTGGAATACCTTCGGCTATAAAGTTACTTGTTCCGGTTGTTTTACTTTCAGGATTAAGCGGATCATTTATTGCTCTTAAAGAAAGAAACAAAATATAGAATATATTTCGACTGAATGTTTTTGCTACTATTAAATTCTTAGAATCATTTATTAAACTTTAATTAGTGTGAGGAATAACAAAGTGAAAGTTTTAGTTCTTGGAGCTACCGGTCTTACCGGTAGATTAGTAGTTAAGTTACTTCTTGATAGAGATATTCAAGTAAGGGCATTACAACGAACAAATCGTAGTTTTTTTGAAACAACGAAAAATTACAAACTTTTGGAAGTTGTTACTGGAAATATTTGTGAATTTGATATAAGCGAAAATTCTGAATTAATAAAAGGTTGCGATGCTATTGTATGCTGCCTTGGCCACAATTTAACATTAAAAGGTTTATTTGGGAAACCAAGAATGTTAGTAAGTGATTCGATAAAAAATATCTGTTCGGCAATTGAGCATAGTAGAAAAGATAAAGTAAAACTTGTTCTTATGAACACAACAGCCCATATTAACAAACCAATAGACGAGAATTACTCATTCTTTGATAGAGCAATCCTTTCATTATTATATTATTTTCTTCCGCCCCACAAAGATAATGTTGAAGCTGCAACATATCTAACAAATGTAATTGGTGAATCAAACTTATCGATTGAATGGATTGCAGTCAGACCGGATTCTTTAATTAACCAAGAGAATGTAAGTAAATATGAAATATTAGACTCGATAAAAAGAAGTCCTATATTTGATGCTGGTGTAACCGGGCGAATAAATGTTGCTCATTTTATTGTTGAATTATTGGTTGATGAAAAATTGTGGAATAAAAGAAAGTTTCAAATGCCCGTAATCTATAATTGTGATAAATCCATTTAAAATTTTATTTAAGACACTTGACCCCCATTCCACACATTGCGAAAACGATAAACATAAATTATAAAAATAGTAATTCCTTTAATAAAAATATAAAATAGTTAATTAACAATCAAACCCCAATCCAAATTAAAATCAACATAATTTAAATATGCCAAAAACGAGGATTTGATATAACTTATGTATTAATAAAAATCGAGCTAATTAATTTAGAATATATTAATTTAAGCAACTGCATGTAAATTTATTATTCCATAATATATTACAATAATTAAATATTCTTCTTGAGTATAACTTCAAATTATGATGTACATACTATACGTATTGTTCATTTAGTTTATTGTAGAAGCCCAAAAATACCCAAAAGTTATTTTAGCTTAGATAAAAGGATAACCGACTTTTAAAATTTCTGCTTCTCATTTACTCAAAGTTTTAAACAATTGGGGGGCTAATTTTTTCAAAGGTTACACAAAGCCCATACAGGGGGTACCGTTTCTTTGCCCCAAGTTAATGGTTACGATAAATTATGAAAGTCTTTCTTATTTGCAAATCAAATCGTTATTGTACTATTTATTCATTCCCACTATTCAAATAAATCCTTTTTAAGATAAATCATATCAACAAGTTGTATATCACCATCAAACATAGGGTGGTTATAATTATCTGTAAAAAAATTCTTTATTCGATGTGTTTTTTTAAATCCACAACTTTCATAAAATGATAATATTGTTGGCGTTTCTCCGGTACCAACAAGCATTGTTTTATAGTAGTTTTTGTAGTAGTCCAAAATAAAATTTATCAATGCCTTCCCGTATCCTTTGCCTTGATATTTCTCGTATGTTGCTATGTTTTTCAATTCGCATGTTTCACCATCTATCTCTGCAACAACACAAACGCTTTTCAAATCACCATCATATAAAGCAAATAAATCTCCATTCGGTAAATATTTGTCAATCATATTTTCCTGCTCGTCAGCCAACAGCAATATGTCAAGAAATTGTTTCTTATTTTCGGTAATCTTTTCTATTTTCATTATATCTCTGTTATTTAATAATATTCAAGGTTTCATTTTGTTCGAATCTGCTAACATTACCTCTAAGTTAGTTATATGTCTAACAAAACCGGTAATATCCACCAATCTTTTGTTGTGTTTATCTTTATTTTCATCAGTATTTTATAATTTTAATTACTCCGTTTATGTTTCTATTTTTTTACACTAAGTTATATTAATAAAAATATTTAATATTTAAAAGAATAAAATATTAAATTTGTATATATTCCTCAAAATTTTGTGGGAATGATATATAATAATTATAAAAACTAAAGACATTAAAACTGATAAATTGCATTTATTTATACTAATAAAAAGGATTTAATATGTTAAAAAACGGAACACTCCAACTAAAAATATCGGCTATTTTTATCTTACTATTAGGAATAATTCACACATTTTTTGCAGCTTTTGCACTTGAGCCATTACTTGTCGGAATTAATAAAGATTTAAAAATGACTATGTACTTTATGTTTATTGCATCCGGTTTAGCAATAATATTTAGCGGTACTTTATCATTATACATTGCAGGTTTATCTAAAACAACACTCAATTTAATTGCTTTAATTTTACATTTAAATACTCTTTTTTTGATTCTGCTTGGAATACTCGCAATACTATTTATGTTTACTAATCCGTTTTCATATTTAACTTTACTTGCTGCCGTTTTTCATGCAGTAAGCGTATTTAACTTAAAAAAAGAGACCAGAAATGTATAAAGATACAAATTTATATTTAAATAAAATTCACTTTTCTGACTGCTTTTCCACAAAATTTTTAAATCAAAAAAATATCTCCATTGTTGAATTAACCGCTGCAACCTTTGAATTTCCCGGCTGGATAAAAACTTTATTCTACATTCGAAATAAAGTTGTAATATTATTCGGATTACAAAATGACATCTCAAGTAGCGGTATGTTGAATCTGAAAAACTTGCATTGTGTCGAAAACGAAGACTTCGGAATTTTTAACGTTAAAAAACTTACTGAAAATAATATTGTAATGTATGCTTCTGATAAGCATTTAGATGCAATATTTGTTATTGAGCGTAAAAGAGAAAAAAGCAGCTACTCGGTTAGTTTTGAAACTATTGTTCAATTTAACAACAAACTTGGTAATTTTTATTTTTTCTTTGTTAAGCCTTTCCATAAACTGATTGTTTATTATTTAATTAATCGAATTAAAAAGAAATATAATAACTGAAATTATATCTCAATCCGTAATTTCTAATTATAATTACTCAATTTAATTTTTTGTTTTCTTGGTTGATGAACATTTATTAAAAAAAAGCGTCTTAATTGTAAATTTTATTACTCATTTTTTATATTTGGAATAACATGAAACTACAAACCACATTAAAATTCGTATTATTATTTGCCGTCTTGTGTGCAACGAACAACTATGCAAATGAACAAAACCCATACACAATCCTTAACAACTATTACAAGGCAATCGGCAGCATTGAAAAAATAAAAGCCGAAAAAACTTCATATTACGAAGCTGAATTAAATTTTGGCGGAATGGTAGGAACACTAAAACAATGGAACTCTATTCCCTTAAAATCGAGACAGGATTTTGATTTAAAAGTTATTAGACAGATTTCAGGAGATAACGGAATTGACAACTGGATAATTGATGCAAATGGTAAAGTTAAATTTAACATTGATGAGGCTACAAAAAAGAGAAGAGAAATTGCTGCAAAAATGGAAGAATTAGACTTTTTAGACCCTCAAAGTAAAACTTTTATAGTTGAGTTTGACGGAATAAAAAAAGTTGGCGATATTGATTGTTACGCCGTTAAAATCTCTAACAAAATTAATTCAGATGTTATTATAGACTATTATTCAATTACCGACTTTTATAAAATTAAAACTTCAAGTTTTGCTGATAATAACGAAACCATTACTTTATATTATGATTACAAAATTACCCAAGGGATATTAAAACCCCATAAGATAGAAAGCGAAGATGTAAATTCAAAACAAAAATTCACTATTATTGTTACAAAATATGAATCAAACATAATAATTGACACTACATTATTTAATCCCCCCGCTGATGATGTAAAAGATTATATATTTACTAATGGAGTTTCTGCGGAAAACATTCCCTTTAAGTATATAGGAGAACATATATTTTTAACAATTAACTTAAACAATACCCCCATGGTTTGGTTTTTAGATTCCGGTGCCGATGTTAACGTTATTGATTTAACTTATGCAAAAGAGATGGGACTAAATCCCGAAGGAGATATAAAAGCCTCCGGAGTAAATAAAGTTGTTTCGGCACAATTGGTAAAACTTCCCAAGTTTAGTTTACCCGGATTACAGTTTAATGAACAGACTATTTTTGCATTAGATATAATGCCTTTATTTAATCAATGGGGGTATGAAGCAATCGGAATTTTGGGGTATGACTTTATGAGTCGTTTCGTAATTAAAATTGATTATTCAAACAGATTAGTTTCGTTTTATGATCCGTCAACTTTCAAATATACCGGCAGCGGACATGTTGTTAATGCACCGTTAAACAACAAAACTTTTACATTACCTATCTTAATTAACAACAAATATAAAGGAATTTGGTCAGTTGATATAGGAGCCGGCGGATGCAGCTTTCACTATCCTTACGCAAAAGAAAATGGATTTTTAGAAGTTGACGGTATTAACAAACTTAGCGGCGGAGCCGGAGGCACAAACGAAGTTAAAACAATTAAGGTTGAAAGTTTAACAATTGCCGATTATATTATAAATAATACTGAAATAGATATGCCTATTAGCGAACCGAAAGGCGCTTTCTCATCAACCGATATTGTTGGTAATTTAGGTAATGATATCTTTGAAAAATTTATAATATATTTTGATTACGCTAACCAACAAATGATTTTTGAAAAAGGGGCTGATTTTGATAAAGTAAAAGAATTAGATAAAAGCGGTATTCAATTATATAAAAACAATAACAATGATATCGCTATAATGTTTATTTCTAACAACTCACCGGCTAAAAACATTAATTTGGAATGTGGGGATGTAATTACAAAAGTAAATAGTTTATCCGTAAACAAATCAACTGATATTTTTCAATTAAAAGAAATTTTTAAGGGAAAAGCCGGAGATAAAGTTAAAATAGAAATTATCCGCAATAATAAACCATTACAATTTGAATTAACATTAAAAGATTTATTATAAAATGATTTAAGGGGCTTAGATTTACTCAGCCCCTTTTAAACCTCTTAGACACCGAAAGGAAGCCACTTCGCGAATTCTACGCGACGACTTCCTATGTGACCAGTCCTTCAATATATTTTCGACTCTTTATTTCTCTTAATTTCATTTTCGCTAGATATTGAGAACATTAATCCCACTTTTGTTCAACTAGTGATTTATTTATTACAGGGTTCCAAATCATGCTTCTTAATAATACTCTTTTATATAATCATAAGCTCTTGTATATAATTCTTCATCCTTAATTTGATATTTAGTCCACAGAATTTTACGCAGCTCACGTTTAATTACTCTTTCACCTACTGTAGAGTTTTGCCACCCTTCAAATCTGGTAATTCTTACAATTTCATTTATATCGTTATCTACTCTTTCTACAATTATTGGGGTTGTGCCAGCTACTAATTCAAAACAATAGAGGACTGTTGTTAACTGAGGAGTTATTCATTATAAACAATAATAGTTCAACGTTGTTATATTCTATCGGATAAGAGTGTACTATTGCAAACTTGGGGCATGCTGTCCTCGAAATTAAAAGTATATTTATATTGCCACACATTTTTTAGTTTAACCATTTCCTAAAAACATAGCAGCTTTATATTATCAATCTCTATGTTTTAAGTTCAACTTTTCTTGTCTTGTTAAAATTATTCAGCAAATTCATAAAATTCTTTTAGCTGTTTAATCACATTTAGGCTCTCTTCAAAAAAATGTTCATTGTCTAAAAGCTTCTCGTCCCGTTTATAATTTTTTTCAATACGGTATTCAAAATATTTATATTGCTTTGATTTACTAATTATATATTCCACGTCGGTTATTATTATTTTATCAACAAATTGAAATAATTTTTAGAAGTATTTCCAATTATTTTAATCACTATAAAATGATTGTTTATAATAGGTTACGCCGATATTAAATAAATATTTCAACGTTTATTGGAATTTATGAATGTACCAAAATAAAGATAATATCTATTTTTTACAAATTAATGAGAGTTTAGCGAGTACATTTGATTATCGCATTCACCTTTTTTTGGATACCTCTACTATCAGTCAATTTGTTTGAACTATACTCATCAAACCTTTACCGACAAATTTGGCCATTCTATTGCAAGTGACAAAACGTCAATAAAAAGTATTGAGCGCTGTTTCACTTTCAAGGACACTTAAATGCAGTATAATTTAAAGGAATGTTGTTATCATTTTATTATTGAAAATTAAGCGAATATAAAAAATGATAATTGTCTTTGTTATTGAATTGATGTATTTTAAATAGTAATTTTTTTTTATTTGGTTTTTCTAAGAATATTATATAAACAATTTATTGATTTATTAAGTATGATTAATTCATTATCGATTTTACTCGAATTGTTAGTGCGTAAATATTGTTGAAAGACTTAGAAATAATTATTTTGAAACATTAAATGTGTAATGAGTTCGGTTTTGTTAGAGAACTTAAAATCTTATCAACGAACAAAAATGCGACTATAAAAATTGGAGTATTCAAATGGCACGTGCTGATTTATTAATTCGTTTAGTGGAATCCATCTCTAAGAGAGATGTGCAACTTCAACGAAAAGTTATTGAAGCCATAATAGCTGAGGAAAGAACTAAGCAGCATACTGTGCTTGCAGATAAATTATTTGAACTATTAAATAATAATGAACCTAAAATTAACACTTACAAAAACTTTTTAAGTGATAACCGGGGAATTGATTTGGTGTTTGAAAAAATTCCCCAACGGAAATTACAGGATTTAATATTGTCAAACGATAATATTGAAATTTGCGAAGAATTTTTTCAAGAACATTTTAGAAGGGATCTTCTAAGGTCGTTTAATATTGAACCACGTAATAAAATTCTACTAATTGGCCCCCCAGGTAACGGAAAAACTTCCCTTGCGGAAGCAATAGCTGAATCATTAGCAATTCCATTAATTATTGTAAGATATGATAAATTAATCGGTTCATATTTAGGCGAAACTGCTGCCCGAATAAATAAAATTATTGAATATGTCTCAGCCAGAAATTGTGTGCTTTTTTTTGATGAATTTGAAACTTTAGGGAAGGAACGAGGAGATTTACATGAGACTGGCGAAATAAAAAGGGTTGTGAGTTCATTATTATTGCAGATTGATGATTTACCAAGTCATGTTATTGTTGTTGGAGCTACGAATCATCCCGAACTTCTAGATAGGGCAGTATGGAGAAGATTCCAAATTAGATTAAATTTAGAACTGCCAACCAAAGCCAATTTACGAAGGTGGTGGAGCGAATTTGAAAAGCGAATGAATTTTAATTCCAGTTCGCTTGAAGATATTTTCATTCAAAAATTTCATAAAAAAAGTTTTTCAGAACTTGAGGAATTTGGAAATAGCGGATTACGGAAATATATACTAAACCAGCCCAACTGTAGTATCGAGGAAATTTTGGAAAAATTGCTTAACAAATGGTCGAAACAAAAAGCAGATAAATTATAAAATTTAAAGGAGGGTTCAATGACAGAAAAACCAATATTGCTTTTCCCGACAAATGAATTAGCACAAAGAGAAAAGAAAAAATCATCATTCCATTCGCTTAAATTACCAACTTTTGGGCGACAAGTTGAGCGACTTACACCCAAATTTAACCTACTTCAACAAACTTTTGAATCTGATAGAAATCGATTACAAATTGGACTTCAAGGAGCCGATCCCGAGTATGTCTTAGTTTTTGAAACAGTGGGTTCAATTGAAAATTTTGCTAATGCAATAAAAAAAATAGATGGTTTTGAATGGATGGGGGAAATTGAAATTGATGATATAACACCGGATGAGGATTTTTATGACAGTGATGAAAATAGATCCTTAAAACTTAATGGTCGTTTATATCTCATGATGTCTAATTATCAAGCATTACGTGAACTATTATCTTTATGGCAAAGATATGCTAATGATAGGAATTACAATTTTCCATATGGACAAGGTAAATTTAAGAATCTTTTTGAGCATCTTAAGGAGATTAGAAAGTGGGACGAACGTGAAAGAATACACGAAACAGGGATGATTGAATACTGGCGATCTGCTCTTATCGAACAAGCTGAGGAGCGAATAGCCTTCGAAATTGAGCTTTGGTATCGAAAAGATGAAGAAAAAAGAATAGCCTGTGTAAATAATTTAACTAATAAAATAATGAATAGAGGGGGGAGGGTTGAAAATAATTGTGTAATTAAAGAAATTGGTTACCATAGTTTGTCTGTAGAATTACCAAGAAATCAAATTGAGAACTTACTTAATGAGCAAGATATTGAACTAATAAAAGCTGAAGAAATAATGTTCTTTAGACCTACTGGACAAATTATAGGTGGTAAAATAGAAGAAAATTATGAATCAGCTACATATAATCATCTTTCTCATCCTATACCTCCAGATTTGCCTCCAATAATTGCAGTGTTCGATGGTTTTCCACAAGCAAATCATGAAAAGTTACAAAACAGATTAATAATTGACGATCCTGATGATTTTGAAAGTTCTTATCAGGGAAGTGAGAGAATGCATGGTACTTCGATGGCCTCATTGATAATTCATGGTGATTTAAATGATAATGAACTTCCTTTGCAAAGAAGGATTTATTTTCGGCCAATAATGAAACCTTTTACGTCGTTTAATGGAAGAATTGAAAGAATCCCAAACGATGTTAATATTTTAGACCTAATATTACGTTCTGTAAGGCGTTTGTTTGAGTCAGAGGGGGGTAATGAACCTATTGCACCATCAATAAAGATTATAAATTTATCAATATGTGACTCCTCTCGTCCATTTGTGCTTTTTATGAGTCCATGGGCAAAATTACTTGATTATTTGAGTGATAAGTATAACATTTTATTTATTGTTAGTGCAGGAAATCAAGGTGAAGATATCCAACTTCAGCAACCATATTTAAGTTATGCTGCCAATATGCAACCTCAAATAGAAGCGGATGTTGTTAATTCTCTCTATTCAAACTCAAGAAATCGCCGCATTTTAACACCAGCAGAAAGTATTAATAGCATAACTGTTGGCTCATTACATAATGATGGAGTTGCAAATTATCGTTTGGGATACAGATTTGACGCCTATACATGTGAATTACCAAGTCCATTTTCGCCATTTGGAAGTGGATATCGCAAATCGATCAAACCAGATTTACTTTACATGGGTGGTAAGCAACTTTTTAAAGTCCCCATCAGACAACAGGCAGCTGAAATAGAATTCGCAAACTATCATTCCGCCCCAGGGAATCTTGTAGCAGCATCAGGCACACAAAGAAATAATTATATATACACACGTGGTACTAGTAACTCGGCAGCTCTAATTACTCATGAAGCAAGCATTTGCTTTGATATCTTGACTGAAATATTTAATACCAACGACAGAGGTAATGATTTTGATACTTATTCTACGGTCATATTAAAGGCTATGATTGTCCATGGATGCTCTTGGACGAATATAGGCGAAAACCTAAAGACTATTCTCGCTGGTTCAGTGCCTTACACAAAAATAAAGTCTCAAATTAGTCGGTGGTTAGGATATGGAGTACCTGATTACGAGAAGATTAAGGCTTGCACCAATTCTATGGTGACATTAATTGGTTATGGGGAGCTAATTACTGATAATATGCATGTTTATGATTTGCCAATTCCTACATCATTAAATGCCCTGAAACTCAGGCGGAAAATGACAATCACACTTGCGTGGTTTTCACCAATCAGACCATTTATACAACGATATAGAGAAGCTAATTTGTATTTTGAATTTGATAATGATTTTGTAAAGGACAGGGTTGATGTCCCATATTATTCTGCTAGAAAAGGGACTTTACAACATGAGATTTTTGAAAAAGATAATGTTGTTGTTGTTGGAGATAATGATGTCCTTAAACTAAAAATTATATGTAAAGATGATGCAGGAAAAATATCCAAACCAATTAAATATGGGCTTTTTGTTACAATGGAAATTATGGATCCAATTGATATTGATATTTATAATGAAATTAGGCAAAGAATTCGACCACAAATTCAATTAAGAAATTAGAAATAATGCATACATGGGCCGATCAAAAACTTAGTCCTATTTTTCTAATATAACTAAGCACTATACGCGGAGGCAACTTTTATTCCATTTACATCTTAGTATAATGCCAAAATAAATCACTCATCATATAGATTTTATATAATTATGACGGCATTTTTTCAGCAACTTTAGAATTGTATTCAGGTCTCAGTATAAAAATTAACCTGTTTTCCATTTCTTTGCGTTTTTTTGGGGGGAGTTCCTCGTTTGACTTTTTAATGTAATAAATAGTATTAACCTTAGGAAACCAACTCTTCTTTTTATGTAACGCATTGCCATTATCTAAGAATCTTTTTTTATATGAACCCCAGTTTCTCAGACATAAAGTACTTTTTTTATTCTTATCATATGCCACATTCACGAAAGAACCATCTGTTGAATATTTTTTGTTTTCAATATATAGGTCGTCTGGGGATATAGCTTCCCATGATCCTTCGATTTTTTTGCTTAACCTTGTTCTTATAATTGTTTTTTATTTTATTTAATAAATCGTTCATATTGAACCTCCTTGGTCTTTACTTAATTTTTGCTCAATGATTAAATTCTAAAAATGCTATCCCTGCATCCCATTTTTTGTCGTTTTTCAAATGCCTCTTGTCCTCCTCCTAAATCAAGAACAGTATCCTCGACTAATTGCCTTGCTACTCAGCTTTATGCTTAATTAGACTATTTATCTTCAATTTTAATAATTAAACCGGACCTGATTAAATTTATGCTATCTAATAGCTAATTAACAAAATAATTTAAGTAAATTCTTAATAATATAAGAAATCATATTTTATTTGTTCTATATGTGATTTCTTCAAAATTTGTAAAATCAACTATTTAATAATCGAATCAATAATTCTAATAACTGACTCACTGTCAATATAATAATCCATTACATTCTTAAACGTTATGGATGGATTACCTCCATGAGCGAACATATTTCTAGCATCAACTAGTGATTGTAGCGACTTTTCAAGTTTGATTTTTATTTTAGTTGCTTTTAAGTCCCTTTCGAGTTTTTTAGCCCAACTCTTATCGAACTTCGTCAACATCTTATTAATATTATATAAATTCGGATTAGATGAATTTTCTCTGATAGTTAAAGAAATATAATTTTTAATTTGTAAAGTCGCCCCCTTTTCGCAATAATCAGCGATTATAGTTTTCACCGATTGTTCTATTGTCCCACATGCACGAATTATGACATATTTTACTAAAAAAGGTATAGCATTGTTTGTTGCACCTAACAAATTAATTTGCTGCTTAATACTATTAATCTCATTTGTACAACTATCAAGAAGACTTTTAGCATTTTGGTTATTCATTTTTGTGCTCCAAACAATATGTCTGAGGCAAGCTTAATTCTTCTTTGAATCACTTCCAAATTTGTTGTATGTGTAGTTGTTGCCTCGATGTATTCTGTATTTTGTAAGAGTTTTTGATGATTATTTTTAATGTTTTGTTTGTTTATTGGTAGATTTTCTCTTTTGAAGTAAAATGAAGCAATCATTATGGAATCAAATATTGTAGGGCTAAATTTTGTGGAATAATGCTTGTCTTTTGTATTTGATAAATTCCTAAATGCATTCTGTCCTAAAATATCATATATGAATTGAACCAGAGAAGCAAATTCAGCCTTCTTTTCCTCAATTATTTTTCCTTCAAAATTGTTCCCGAATTCCATATAATCATTTAAGAACTTTTTTAGAGAAATCGTTGTAACATTAAGTTCGTGGAAATAGCTAGAGTTGAGTGCAAAATATCTTAGAATAAATTCAATATCTCGCATTCTTGAATCTGTTGATTCTAATCCATATAGTTTTCTCCAAGTCGGTAATTTATTAAGTTCAATAAGGGCTTTATTGAAGACACCTTGATAAACGCAGTTCCTAATTTCTTGAGGGAAAAGTGTTCTCCCAGAAGTATTTATACGTTCAAATATTTGATATAAACTAGTATCGCCTGACTTAGGATGAATTTGAGAAAATATAATTGAATGTATTGTTGTGTTTTTTATTCTCTTTTGTTCGGAATCATCTAACTCGGCGAATGCCTTGCCGCTCCATCTGGAATTAATTCGGCTAATCTTTGATAATTTGAATGTTTTTTTATCTTTTGAAAAAATACCATTTACGTAATCGTAGACAGTCATAATCCTTTGAAAACCATCAACAATTAGCAAATTTTCTGATTTTGTTTTAGCTAAAAATATGCTAGGCAGAGGTAACCCCAGTAAAATTGAATCAATAAAGAAACTTGCTTCTACTTTATCCCAAACATAATGGCGTTGAATTTCAGGTTTTAATAAGTCCCCATCTTTGTACATTGTTATAAGTTCGCGGAAAGATAAATCAGCACCCCATGAAGTAATATTAAATATTGAGTCGTCAGCATAATTATCATCCTGCTCCGATTTGATATTGTCAATAATATTTTCTTGGTCAAGCATAATGCCTCCATTTAATTGAATAGTTTTATTCCCCCAATAAGGCTTTTTGCAAAACCATTTGAGAGTTTGAATAAAATTGTATATCTGTAACAGTAAAAATTGTTTTTGGTGCTTCATTTAGTTCGGAAAGGTTATCAAGCGGGACAAGGATGTTTTTTGCTCCGTTTTCCGAAAGGGTGGCAATTTTATCAACAAAATTATTTTCCCGTTCAATTGCTCCGCCAATACTTAAATCACCCAAAATTGCAAGTCCCGATTTTAAGTTGCGTTTGTAAATTGCGGAAAGTATTGCAACAAAAACCGCCCCGCCAATGCTGGTTGAAATACCTTTGCCAAGCATTGTAGTAACCTGTAAATTCAGGTCGTAATTATTAAGTGAATGCTGTTCGTTCAGAATACTTTTTTCGTTTGATTTTATATAGCGGTACACATTGTTAATGTTTCCTTTAACGGGTTGCTTAGTTGTGCCTGTAATCATCAATTTACAACTCCCTGAAGTAAATATTCATAAGCATCACTAAGTATATCATCACCTTCGGCACGGTTTTTATAAAATCCAGGAACGGATTTTTAAAAATTGTAATAATGGAGGTTATTTTATCAACCATCTCTTTACCCTTGCCCAATTTTTCCTCATCCTGATAATTGATAACATCAATAACGTTTTCCAAATCGTTCTCTTTAGCTAATATACTAATTGCCATATCATTTTTTTCCGATATCATTTTTCCCTTTTAGTGCTTGCATATCCTTACCACCTGGGAATTTTTATAAAGGTATCTGAATCGTTATAATATTTTGGGGACACATATTTAAGAAACAACAAAATCAATACATTATCTTTGTATTGACTTGGTTCCATTCCGCCTCTTAAAGCATCACAGCTTGCCAATAACTTGCCATTTAATTGTCATAATTTGTTTTTATCACATTTTTTAACTTTAATTTCCAGCATGTTTAAATTAATATTTTTTTTATAGTTTCAAATAAAAAAGAGTAATATGTATTTTATTACGGTCACAATTATTTATTCATTAGCTGTAAACATTTTTAATCTATTCCATTTTCTTGGTATAAGAACCATAATAATAAAACAATAACATAATCAGGAGAATAATACCATGCAATTAACACTAGGCTGCGACCCTGAACTAGTTGCACGTCACAACGGTGTGTTTGTTTTGGTATATAATTATTCCAAGTTTACCGGTTCTTTCGGTACTTAGAGTAGTTTCTATATTTGTGAAATCACTAATAAACTGTAGTGGCACAAACCTGTATAATTAATCTATCGAAGGTTATTTTATTTTTAAATCTAAATAGATAAATTCGTTTCGGAAAGGAAAGTATTTAAAACGAAAAAAGCTCAATTTTACTTGAGCTTTCTTGCGGGGTCGACGAGACTTCCCGAATTCTTCGGGACGGACTCCTGCGTGACTAGTCCTTCAATATATTTTCGACTCTTTTTTCTCTTAATTTCATTTTCTCTTTTCATTGCTTCGCCCTTAGTGTTATATGTTTCTGTGTAAACTAGAATCCAATCATTCGTTTGAGAAGTAAACCTTGTACTTCCCTCATTATGTCTCTGTAATCTTAGTTCAATATTTTCGGTGTGCCCGACATAATACTTGTCAATTTGTTTAGAGTAAAGTATATATAACTTGAACATAAAATCCCCTCATACTGATTTAAAACGAAAAAAGCTCAATTTTACTTGAGCTTTCTTGCGGGGTCGACGAGACTCGAACTCGCGGCCTCCTGCGTGACAGGCAGGCGTTCTAACCAACTGAACTACGACCCCATTATTTTTAAGAACTAATTCTTAAAGTTAGATTGTAAATATAATATTATTTTTTTTTCTACGCAATAGGTTTTTTAAAAATTTCTCTGTTTTTTTTATAATTTTATTTTATTTAATACAGAATCCAATATTAATGTTATTCCTCTTTCTATTTCGTTTTGTCCGGATTCTTCGTTAAGCTTAATTCCGTTAAAGTCATCAACTGTTTTACTGCGCAAAGCTAGATAATATACTCCGCTAATTAACAAAGCAGATATTATAGTAAAGTCTTTTTTTATGTTAAATTTTTCTGATAGTCTATTCAAATTCATTAATCCTATTTGCTCTCTTTCGTTTGCAATATATTCAGTTATTTCATTTTTCGTACTTAATTCCCAAATTAATATTTCGGCAAACACTTTATTGCTCTTAATGTAGTGATACTGATTAATTAAAATCGATTTCAAAAAGTCTTTTTTGGATTTCGTTGTGTTTAATTTACTTAATGATTCTTCAGAAATCACAAAATTGGCAAAAAAATCTTTTTGTTTAATAAACTCTTTAAGTAATTCGTTAAAACCGCCAAAATATCTATAAATCAAAACTTTATCAACACCCGCTATTTTTGCCGTATTATTTATTCCGGCAGCAGATACCCCTCCTTCGCAAATAATCTGCTCTAAAGCTTCAAAAATCTTTGTTTTTGTCGCTTCTTTATTTTTTACCATATTTTATATCCCACTTTTAAAGATACTTCCGGTAAAATTACTCCCGATTTGAAATTATTGTTAACAAAATTAATTTCGGAATCGCCAGCAATTTTAGCATGCACCGCACACCAAGGATTTAGATATAAGTTATCAGTTAAATAAATTAAATATCCACCGCCTACCGTAAAATATATATTATTAAATTCTTTTGTTAATTTACTATTTTTTTCGGTTATTTCATTATTCCATTGTTCAATTCCGGCACCTAACCATAAATCCTTAAGTCCTTCTTCTTCGGTGAACACATAATCGAATAGTAAAGCATAAACATCCGTCTTTAAATTTTCAAAATTCTTATCGTAAACAAAACTTGGTTGATTAACTTTTGTAATTATAGGTCTAATTCTAATATTTTTATATTTAACCCAAACAGATCCATAGTAACCTCCTAATACATATGGCAAAACATCTAACTCGGCACCCGCACTTAAGTTGCAATTATTATTTTGTCCGTAGAAAATATTTGCAGAAAAAACCATTAACATCACAATAACTAATTTTAAATTTTTCATTTGTTGTATTCCTATTTTTTTATTATTTGCAATTCAAATATATGTCACCAAGTAGTGACATGCAAGTAAAAAAAATATTTTTTTCAAAAAAAAGCCCGCTATCTTTATTTAATTAAAAAAAGAAAGCAGGCTAATTAAAATTTCACTGAACAACTGTTTATTTCTTAAAAACTATTTTACCTCTTTCGTCAGTATCTATTCTTACGGTATCCCCGCTAACATATTTACCCATTAAAAGCTCAGCAGCCAGCGGATTAGTAATATATCTTTGAATAGTACGTTTTAAGGGTCTTGCTCCGAACGTTACATCATATCCTATTTGCAAAATTAAATCTTTTACATCTTCCGTAACAGCTAAACCAATGTTTTTATCAGTTAATGATTTACCGAGTAATTGTAATTGAATATTTATTATTTGTTTCAATTCTGACTTTAATAATGGCTTAAACATAACAATTTCATCAATTCTATTTAAAAATTCCGGACGAATTGTTTGTCTTAATAACTCTGTTAATTGAACTCTCAAATCACCTAATACTTGCGAAAAATTATCTTCGTTAATAAAATCAAGCTTTTCTTGAATAAGATGCGAACCAAGATTACTTGTCATAATAATTATAGTATTTTTAAAATTAACGGTTCTTCCTTGGTTATCCGTTAGTCTTCCGTCTTCCAAAACTTGCAATAAAACATTAAACACTTCGGGATGGGCTTTTTCAATTTCATCAAGTAACACAACCGAGTATGGTCTTCGCCTAACTGCTTCGGTCAACTGACCTCCTTCTTCATAACCCACATATCCCGGAGGTGCACCGATTAGTCTGCTGACCGAAAATTTTTCCATATATTCGCTCATATCAATTCGCACCATGGCATGTTCGTCATTAAAAAGAAATTCAGCCAATGCTCTCGCCAATTCCGTTTTCCCAACTCCTGTTGTACCGATAAAAATAAACGAGCCTATCGGTCTGTTAGTATCTTGCAAACCCGCTCTACTTCTTCTAATTGCGTTTGCAACCGCATATACGGCATCATCTTGACCTATAACTCGTTTATGTAGTTCATCTTCAAGTTTTAGCAGTTTAACTCTTTCGCTTTCAAGCATACGTGATACGGGAATACCCGTCCATTTAGCAATAACTTCTGCCACGTCTTCAGCATCAACTTCTTCTTTTAACATTCTACTATTTTTTTGCACTTGCTGTAGTTCGCCGGTTTTTTGCTTCAACTGTTTTTCGTAATCCAAAATAATTCCGTAACGTAGTTCCGCAACTTTGCCAAAATTACCTTCACGTTCGTATTTATCGGAAACAGTTCTAGATTCCTCAATTTTACTCTTTAATTCTCTAATAGAAGCAATTAAATCCTTTTCTAATTGCCAATGACCTCTCAATTGATTTTTTTGGTCAAGAATATTCCCTAATTCAACATTAAGCTCAGCCAATCTTTTTGCACTGTCAGGATCCTTTTCTCTCTTAAGAGCTTCTTTTTCAATTTCAAGTTGTTTAATTTTTCTTTCAACAATATCAAGTTCTTCGGGCATGCTATCAATTTCAATTCGCAGCTTACTGGCGGCTTCATCAATTAAATCAATAGCTTTATCAGGCAAAAATCGATCAGTGATATATCGCGACGAAAGCTGAACTGCGGCAACAATAGCACCGTCAGTAATTCTAACACCGTGATGAACTTCGTACTTTTCCTTTAGCCCTCTTAAAATTGAAATACTATCTTCCTCGCTTGGTTCCGCAACAAGTACGGGCTGAAACCGTCTTTCAAGTGCGGCATCTTTTTCTATATATTTTTTATATTCATTAAGAGTTGTTGCACCTATTGTATGCAACTCGCCCCTTGCAAGTGCCGGTTTTAGAATGTTTGCGGCATCCATAGCACCTTCAGTACGCCCAGCCCCGACAAGTTGATGAATTTCATCAATAAATAAAATAATTTCACCGTTACTATCTTGAACTTCTTTAATTACTGCTTTCATCCTTTCTTCAAACTGCCCTCTAAATTGAGCTCCTGCAACAATAGCACCCAAATCCAAAGTAATAAGAGTTTTAGTCTTTAAATTTTCGGGAACGTCTCCGGATATAATCCTATGTGCAATTCCTTCGGCAATTGCAGTTTTACCAACACCGGGTTCACCTATTAACAAAGGGTTATTTTTCGTTCTTCTAGAAAGTACTTGTAAAACCCTTCTAATTTCCTCGTCTCTTCCTATCACGGGATCAAGTTTTCCCCGTTTAGCAAGTTCGTTTAAATTTCGACCATACTTTTTTAGTGATTGATAATTTTCTTCTGCCGTTTGCGAAGTAACACGCTGATTTCCTCTAATATCTTTTAGGGCAGAAAGGACCAACTCTTTTGTTAAGCCATAATCTCGTAAAGTTTGACCGGCAGCTCCTTTATCTTGTACCAAAGCTAGTAAAAGATGTTCACTACTAATATATTCATCTTTAAGATTTTTACTTTCAACGGATGCCAAATCAAAAACTTTAGAAGTATTTTGAGAAAACTGTTGATTTCCTACCCC
>JAEXOD010000200.1 GCA_023447335.1 Bacteroidota bacterium | reverse complement strand
GGAATTAATATTGTGGTGAAGTAATCAATATTTTGTTTGTAATCAGAAATTACCGTATCAATTTGTTTATGTTTATTAATACCATTAGTATCTAAGTGATCAATTAAGCAGTAATAAGAGGGCATTTTAAGAACGCTATTAACTCCAAACGCACCGCTTTGAACATGAGGATTATATGGGTCTTTTATGCTATTATTATTATCAACTTTGAATAGATAATCGATTTTTGCATCACTTTCAAAAATTAACTTTTTATAAAATAAATCAGTATTTGAAATGTTTATCATTTCAATTGTTTCATTAGTCCAATATTGCATGTCACCTAATAAATGAACGGAATTTGCTTTCCCTTTATAAATAAAATAAACTTCATTTCCTTCAATAATCGGAAATGTTTTATTGTTTTGCGATGCTAGAAATTCGCTAATTATTGTGTTTACTTTATTTTTATCAATAGTCCTTTCAAGTTTAAAAACAAAGTTTTCGAACTTGGAAGGAGCTTGAATAATTATTGAAATAAACCAAAAAACAAGTAATAAAATTTTCATAAAATTATTTTATTAATAACATTTTTTTTGTGATTGTTTTATTGTTATTTTTAGACATCAACGAATAAAAATATATTCCGCTCGTTAAATACTTCGCGTTAAAAGTAAATGAATAATTCCCCGTATTTAACACTCCTGTATATAGAGTTTCAACCTTTTGACCCAATAAATTATAAACGCTTAAATCAATATTATCGTTTTGCGGTAAAGTAAAATTGATTGTTGTAACAGGATTAAATGGATTTGGATAATTTTGATATAAAACAAATTCATTAGGTAAAGTAGTTTTATCGGTTTCAATTAATGTATAAATATCATTATTATAACCGGGGGTTCCGTAGTTATTTGATAATGACCAGTTTTCCGATTTTGAATTATCTAAATTTGGATTTTTTAATGAAAGAGTATGACCAATAAAAACCGTATTATTTAATCCCCAATCTAAATTGTAATGAACCTCGTTTATTAAATTTTCTGAATTGTCTAATAAAATTACTTTATCTTCTTCGCTACTTAAGCCAAAATTAAAATTTCCTAGTCGATTATTTAAATGAGGGTACAGGCGGCTTATCTTAACCGTATCTTGAGCAAATACATAATAATCATTACTTTTAATAATTATATCTTTTTCAATTTTAAAGGTGTTATCACTAAGATCTTTTATAGAGTATCCCTTTAAATTAATATTATTATCTGTGGGATTATATATTTCTATCCAGTCGCCGGTATCAAACAAATCGTAAGGTTTATTACAAATTTCGTTAATAACAATATTACTATTTTGTGTGTTTATTTTTTCGAATACCGCAAATAAATAATTATCTGAGTTTAACGTTAGAGTAATTTCTTTTTTGTCGGAGCTATTAACGCCTTCCCATTTTACAAATCTATAACCCGGTTTTGCTTCTGCAGTAATTGTAACCGGAATATCATTAAATAATACTTGATTATTTTGTCTTAATCTTACATTATTGATTTTTATGTATCCTTTATTATTTGAAGTGCTAACGGTTAAATCATAAGTTCCGGTTAAGTTAAAATGGCTAAGTATAAAGCCCCGCATGTAGTCAGGTCTTTTTATTGCAAAATCTCGCATAATCTCAACGTTATTATCCCAGCCGGTAGTATAGGAAACTGATTGTGGCCAACGATTTTTATGACGTGGGATTTCGCTGCTAATAACAGCTTTCATGCTGTCAATAATGCCAATAACATAGTTGGATTCATAAGTGTTGTTAATATGAGAGGCAAATCTTTGTATGAACTCGTTCTTAAAATTAACATTTTCTAACAGTCTCCTAATCATTAATGTTGACCAACCCGGATTAGGATATGTTGTTGAAGTACCGGAAGTTGCAAGAGCTAAAGTATTGCTGTTATACTGCCCGTTTGAATTCCCGCCGAATGTAAAATCGGTATCGTAAACCATAAAACGCCATTTAACACTGTTATCTCTTGCATGCCATAATTTTGTGTTGCTACCTGGCCAATCTGCATTTGCACCGTATATTTGGCATATATAATAATCAATAAAGGAATTAATATCCATTATGCTTGATATATATTCATACTTTGCAGAATCCGAAAGATTGTTGTTTTGAAAATAACTCATCATAGCATCATAAGCAGCTCTATCACCTACGTTTGCGGTAATTCCTTTGCTGTATTCAATTAAATCAACATTATCTTCCGTAATTTGATAATGTTCTTCAATATAATGTTCGTTTAATTTTTCTCTTATATTATGAATTCCCCAATAATCACCGTTTAGAAATAATACCGAAGGGCGATAAGCTTGGTTATCAACATCCATATTTTTGCGAATAATGGTTTGAACAAAAGCATCCCTAAACATAGTACGCCACCAATCTTGACCGGAACTTCTTAAAGTAAAATTATTGTATTCGGTTATTGGTAATTCGGGGAATAATCTGTAATTTAATTTTTTAAAACCGTAACTATCTCTAAAATAAAAAGCCAAAGATTTTTGAGCGTAAAGTCTGGTACATCCTCCGTAAATTTTTACCCCCGCATCAACGCAAAAAGCTTTAGATTTATCTTTTTCAAAAAATTCTATTGTTATGGGTCTTTCCCAATCTTGATTCCAATTCCTTGGTCCGGTGCTACAGTTTGCGGTTATTCCGTTTGTTCCTATTACATAAATACCGGAAGTATCACTAAAAAAGTTTTCGGGATTTGTGGAAATAGAAAAAACAGGTAGGTCAATTGATTCATCAATAAAATAAGTTTTAGTTACTATTTTACTGCTTAAAAAACCATCTTTTACCGCAATTGCTTTTATAACCATAGTGCTATTAACATTAATGGTGTTTTGATAAAGGTTATCATTTTTAGTCGGGTAATGACCGTCATTAGTATAGTAGATTTTACTTCCCGGTTCATTGCAAGTAATAGTAATAGTTTGTTGCCCGTTATAAAATCCTCCGTCTAATGAAAACTCAGGTTCAGGTACTCTGTTAAATATTGATAATTCCGTATTTTCGGCTTCGGGTGTAGGTGGGTAAAAATATAAATAAGGTTTAGAAGCATCAGGAAAACAACCATATGAAATATTGGGCTGCTGTACCGGAAATGTTAAACTGTCTATTACTTGTAAGCTTGTGTTGTATAGTCCAATAAACTCGCCGCTTGCCGAAAGTTTAAAGTTTGTATGAATTCCGGTATTATGGTCATCTGTCCAAATAAGCTTATAACCTTTAGCGGGAATAATTATATTTGTGGTAAATTTATATTTGGTTGTGTTGGTTTTATCATCAGTAATGTAATAACCGTTGATATTTATATCGTTATTCGTGGAGTTGTATAATTCGACCCAATCGCCGTATTCGTTATAATCAGGATCAGTATTAACATTACTGTTGGAAGCTAAAATTTCGTTAATTACTATTGTTTGGGCATAATTTGCACTAAAGCAAACAAATAAAACAGAACATAAAAATAATAACTTTTTCATAATCATAAACTCGTAAAATATTAAAACAAATATAAATATACGGATTTATGGCGAAATAATTAAGGGGAAAAAAGTAAATATAAGTATATGAAATAAGTAATATCTGATTATTTAAGTTGGTTTAATTTTCCTCTTTTTTAAACAGAAGCGTAAAACCCTTGTTTTGTGCCTTTACATCTACTCTTAAAGTTTTATCTAAAGAAAAAGAATACTTGATTAATTGGGGGAAGTTGTGGGTTTTGTTCTCAAAAGTTAAGGATGTGTCTGTAATTTCGGTTAACAAAAAAGATACCGGAAAATTGTTTTCGGAAACTTTGGCAATATAAAAAATTTCACCACCCATCTCGGATATTAGTAAATCTTCGGTAAAAATAGTATCTCTTGTGTTGTTGTCTATTGTTAAACCTTGTCCTTTAATTATTTTATTGTCTAGTTTTACCCATAGTTCAATAGTTGTTTTTGTTTGGCTCTCGTTAATCCATTTTCCGGAAAGTTTTGAAAAAACGGCATCTTCCATTTGTTGAGCGGAAAGTGAATTCAGAAAAATTGTAAATAGTAATATTAATGTTTTCATAAGACTAATTCTTAAAAGATAAAATGACCTTGAACATAGGAGC
>JAEXOD010000181.1 GCA_023447335.1 Bacteroidota bacterium | reverse complement strand
GCAAGTGAATACAATACCACAGTTGAAGAATTAAAGTTAAGAATTAAAGAATGGTATAACGGATATAGTTGGGACGGAGTGAATAGGGTTTATAACCCGTTTTCTATATTAAGTTTTTTTAGTGTCGGTCAATTTAAGAATTTTTGGTTCTCAACCGGAACGCCGACTTTTTTAATAGATAAATTGAAATATGATAAAATTCAAATAGACACAATTGAAAACAAAAGAGTCGGAATAGAGATATTTGATAGCGGCGAAATAGATAATATTAACAACATGTCTCTGTTATTTCAAACCGGCTATTTAACTATTACAAGCGTGGATTATGAAACCGGAATTTGTATTTTAAATTATCCGAACGAGGAAGTCAAAAAGTCTTTTTTGATTTATCTTGCTGAACTATTTTTTAATACACCGGTTACGGAGATTAGACCAATTCATTTTGACTTAAGAATGGCTTTAGAAAAATTAAATATTTTAGATTTTATAACAATTCTAAAAAGTATAATTGCTAAAATTCCTTATCAACTGCATGTACCAAATGAGGCTTATTACCATTCATTATTTTACCTAATAATGGAATTGACGGGTATAGAAATGGATTTGGAAGTAAACACGAACAAAGGACGAATTGACGGAGTAATAGAATTTGAAAAAGTTATTTATATTATTGAATTTAAGTATTTATCGGATAATAAAAACGTTGAAGAATTATTGAATACCGCTGTTAACCAAATAAAAAACAAAGAATACTATGCTCCGTATCTAAAGAAGAAAAAACCTATAAAATTTTTAGCAATTGCGGTTAATAAAGAAATTGTTGAATATAAAATCGAAGAATAAATTCTTTAATCGAAAATATCACCGAAAACTTCAAAAAAACCGCCTTTTTTCTTAACGGGTCTCCCATATTTATCATAATAAACTTTTTCGTTTTTATGATAATGTTCTTCTCTTTTACTATCCTGATATTTTACCGAATCATCGTATTTTGGACGTTTATCGGGTTCTCTGTATTCATCCTCTCTGTTATATTTCTCAACTATTTTATCTAATTCGCCTCTGTCAAGCCAGATACCTCTACACTTAGGACAATAGTCAATTTCAACTCCTTGTCTTTCGCTTATTAACAAATCTACATCACATACAGGACATTTCATTTTTCTTCTCCCTTTTAATTATTATAACATTAAAGATAATAAAAAAAGTTCTTTTATCATTCAGTAAAACCGGAATTTATTTATTCCCCAAAAAACAATTTTAGCAACTGCTCTGCTGCATAAGTCGGCAACTTTTGACCAATAAGAATTTCTTCTTTTACAATAGGAATAATTTCTTTTATATTTTTATGCGAATAAAATTTATCTTTCAAACTCTCCTCAATCATACTAAAAGTCCATTCCAAAAGCTGCTTTTTACGCCTCTCTTCAAAAACTCCGCTTTCTTTCGTCTGATTTTCAAAACTTGTAATAACGTTCCATAATTCTTTAATACCGTCACCGGTTAAAGCGCTTACGGTATAGGCTCCGGTTTTCCAGCCTTTTGTTGCAGGTTGTAAATAATGTAATGCGTTCTTATATTCCGATGCCGCAATTTTTGCTTTATGAATATTATCACCGTCAGCCTTATTAATAAGTAAAGCATCTGCAAGTTCAATAACACCTTTTTTAATTCCTTGCAACTCATCTCCGGCACCTGCAATTAAAACAAGCAAAAAGAAATCCACCATCGATCTTACAGTTACTTCACTCTGCCCAACCCCTACAGTTTCAATTAATATAACATCATAACCGGCTGCTTCGCAAACTAAAATAGTCTCACGACTTTTTCTTGTTACTCCGCCTAAAGTACCACCTGAAGGAGAAGGACGAATAAAACAATTATTTTCTCTTGAAAGCTTTTCCATTCTAGTCTTATCACCCAAAATAGAACCTTTTGTTACGGTACTACTTGGGTCGACAGCTAAAACTGCTACTTTATAACCGGCGTTAATTAAAAATAATCCGAATGCTTCAATTAATGTACTTTTTCCCGCACCAGGTACTCCGGTAACACCTATTCGCAAAGATTTTCCCGAATATGGGAGTATCTGTTTTAGAATTTCTTGAGCTTTCTCTCTGTGTGCGGGAGAATTACTTTCAATTAATGTAATTGTACGTGCAAGTAATGTTCTATCTCCGTTAAGAACACCTTGTACCAAATCATCAACACTTGGTTGTTTATACCTTGCACCAACGTTTTGTGAATGCTTGTGTGCTTCGGGGGCTAAATTATTAGCCCCTTCTACACCTTTAACAACTCTTATAGCAAATTCACTTCCCGCATTTTCGGGAACCCAATCAGGTAAATATGAATCGTTTTGTTTTATTTTATCCACTATATTAGCTTACAAATCTTTTATTAATTTCTTCCATTATCTTTAAGCCGGCTAAAGGAATTTTAGTTCCAGGACCAAAAATAGCAGAAGCGCCGTGTTGATATAAGAAATCATAATCTTGAGCCGGTATTACTCCGCCAACAATTACGATAATATCTTCACGCCCTAATTTTTTCAATTCTTCAATTAATTGCGGTAACAATGTTTTATGACCTGCAGCTAAGGAACTCATTCCAACGCAATGTACGTCGTTTTCAACTGCTTGACGAGCTGTTTCTTCAGGAGTTTGGAATAAAGGACCCATATCAACATCAAAACCCATATCAGCATAAGCAGTCGCAACAACTTTTGCTCCACGATCGTGACCGTCTTGTCCCATCTTAGCAATGATTATTCTTGGACGTCTTCCTTCTTTTTCTGCAAATGCGTCCGTCATCTCTCTAACTTTATTAATCATGCTTTCACCTTCGTCAGCATACTCTGAATTATAAACACCCGAAATTGTACGTGTAACAGCCTGGAATCTTCCGCATACTTTTTCAACAGCATAAGAAATTTCACCTAAGGTTGCTCTTGCTCTAGCTGCTTTTACAGCTAAATCCAATAAATTACCTTCACCGGTTTCAGTACATTTGGTAATTGCTTCTAAGCATTGTTCAACTTCGGCGTTATTTCTGTTTTGTTTAACTTCTGTCAATCTTTTTATTTGACTTAAACGAACCGCTGTGTTATCAACTTCCAAAATTTCAATCGGTGCTTCTTTATCTAATCTATACTTATTAACACCAACAATAGTTTCTTTTCCGCTATCTATTCTAGCTTGTCTTCTTGCCGCAGCTTCTTCAATACGCATTTTTGGTATTCCGGCTTCAATAGCTTTAGTCATACCACCGTATGATTCAACTTCTAAAATGTGAGCCCAACCTTTTTTAAGTAATGCATCGGTTAAAGCTTCAACATAATATGAACCACCCCATGGGTCAATAACTTTCGTAATTGTCGTTTCATCCTGTAAATATAACTGAGTATTTCGCGCAATACGAGCCGAAAAATCTGTAGGTAAAGCTATTGCCTCATCCAAAGAGTTTGTATGTAAAGATTGAGTATGACCAAGTGCTGCCGCCATCCCTTCTAAACAAGTACGAACAACATTGTTAAACGGATCTTGTTCGGTTAAACTCCATCCCGATGTTTGTGAGTGAGTACGTAGCGACATCGATTTTGGATTTTTAGGATTAAACTGTTTTACTAATTTTGACCAGATTAAACGTGCTGCACGCATTTTTGCAACTTCCATAAAGTAGTTCATACCTTGTGCCCAGAAAAATGATAAACGAGGGGCAAAAGTATCAATATCCATTCCGGCTTTAATTCCGGTTTTAATATATTCCAAACCGTCTGCTAATGTATAAGCCATTTCTAAATCCGCTGTTGCACCGGCTTCTTGCATGTGATATCCCGATATTGAAATACTGTTAAATTTAGGCATATTTTCGCTTGTAAATTTAAATATATCGGCAATAATTTGCATACTTGTTGCAGGAGGATAAATATATGTATTACGAACCATATATTCTTTTAAGATATCGTTTTGAATAGTTCCGGTCAATAAGTTATGTGCTACACCTTGTTCTTCGGCAGCAACTATATAAAATGCCAATATAGGTAAAACAGCTCCGTTCATTGTCATAGAAACCGACATTTTATCTAACGGAATTTTATCGAACAATATTTTCATATCTTCAATACTGTCTATTGCCACACCTGCTTTACCAACATCACCTACAACACGTTGGTGATCACTATCATAACCTCTGTGAGTGGCTAAGTCAAACGCAACTGAAAGTCCCATTTGTCCGGCTGCTAAATTACGGCGATAAAAAGCATTGCTTTCTTCTGCGGTTGAAAATCCCGCATACTGTCTAACTGTCCATGGTCTTTGAACATACATTGTACTGTAAGGACCGCGTAAAAAAGGAGCAATGCCCGATAGATAATCTAAATGTTCAAAATTCTTTATATCTTCGCTTGTATAAAGTGGTTTTACTTCAATTTGCTCCATAGTATGCCAAATAAGCTCTTCAAGTGTTTTTCCTGTTGCAGCATCAATTTTAGCCTGCCATTCTTCTCTTGTAATTTTCGGAGCGTCCAAATTTAAATTTATATTACTAAAATTCGGTTTATTCATTTTATTTTCCTCTTAAATTTTTACGATATACCGACTAATTAACCGATAATTCGATGCTTTTTGCCTGTACTCGTTTTAATAACGTATAAGCATCACATCCTAAATAAATAAATTCGTTAACACCGGCTTCTTTATGCGCTTCAATCTGTTCTTTTGGATATCCTGCAAGTACAACATAACCCTTTATATTTTTTGTTTTTAATTCCTGCATAAAGGAAGGAACTATTTCAGGATATGTATCATCTGTAGAACAGATTACAACAACTTTTGCCCCCGATTTTTCAAAGGCTTCAACAGCTTCTGCCGCACTATTTAATGCGTTTGGATATATTACATCAAATCCCGCAACTTCAAAAAATCCGCGACTAAAATCGGCTCTTCCTTTGTGCTGTTTTACCGGACCCATCGTTGCTAAAAATAATTTGGGAGCAGAACCGCATTTTTTCTTAAATTCTTCAGCGTTATCTCTTAATTCTTCAAATATTTCGGCTAATCTATAAATCTTTAACGGTGTTACCGAACATGATTCTTCTATTCCCGAATGTAACGAATTTGCAACTTCACCTAATGTCGCTCCTTCTACATATGCAGCTATTCCTGTTTCAAATAATTCATCTGAACTTGAATTGCTCAATTTTCCCAATTTTTCTATTATTGCCGAATGCTTTTCGTTATTTCCCGAAACTCGATACTTCTGTAAAAACTCTGCACGTTTTTTAATAAATGAAACTTTATCAAATACTCTTTTTTCAGGCAAATTCTCTTTAACATTCGAATACATGTTTGTACCTACAAGCACTGATTTACGTTTTGCCAAATCCGCTATTCTTAAATCACTAACTTTTTTAATTTCGTTTTGTACAAATTCGTTTTTAACGGCTTCAATCATTCCGCCTTGCTTTTCAATTTCCTGTAACAACGTCCAGCTTAAAGTTGCTACTTCATCTGTTAACTTTTCAACGTAATATGATCCGCCTGCAGGGTCAATTAGTTTTACTAAGCTTGATTCTTCTTTAAGAATTATTTGTGTATTACGAGCAATACGACGTGAAAATTCATCAGGTGTATTAAATTCTTCGTCAAAAGCATTTGTATGTAAACTATTTATTCCACCCAATACTGCCGAAAAAGCTTCGGTAGTTGTACGCAACATATTTACATATGAATCATATTTTGTTTGATTATATTTTGATGTACGAGCATGTATATAAAGTTTATTCTTTTCCGGGTCTAAGCCGTAAGATTTAACAATTGTGTTCCACAATAGTTTGGCTGCACGCAATTTTGCAATTTCCATAAAATAAAATGAAGAAATACCGAAAGTAACTCTTATATTCTTAAATACTTTTTCTGTCGGAAGTCCTTTTTCAATTAATTTATTTGCATATTCAACAATTGCAGAAAAAACAAAACCAAGTTCTTGTACTGCACTTGCACCGGCACTATTGTAACCAAATCCGCAAGAACCGATAACTCTTACATCCGGAAAATATTTTTCTGCGAATTCAATACTTTGTTTTAATTCGTCAAATGCTTTATCAATTGAAATAGTTAATTTACCGTATGCACTTAAACAACTAATAGGATCCGCAAATATGCATCCTCTAATCTTTAAGGAATCAATTCCTTGTTTTTCACAATAAGCTTTTAATAACATTAAAAACGGTAAAGAGGTATAACCGGTAAAAATATTTAACGGATATTTGGTAATATCTATTCCGTTAAAAGCTCGAGTTAAGCTATTCAAACCTGAAATTGATAAACCATTCTTTCCGACTTCTTCTTCTTTTGCATAATCGGCATCAAGACCTTTTTGAGTTGCAAAGTCTAAGCTGAAAGAAATTGCATCTAATCCTCGTTCAAGTTCGTGTTTAATCATTTCATTGAATACTTCCGCATCAGGTGTATTTAACACTTGAGCTATTTGCCAACCATCGTTTAGATAGCCTTCTGCATAAAAACCACGCACGTAATTTTCGAAGCCGGCTAAATTTTCAATGAATTTTAAATTTTCTAAATCTTTTTTAGTGTAAATGGGGTTTAAGTTAATATTCTCGTATGTCTTTGTTATTAGTTTCTTATCAAAATCTGCCCCTTTTAAGTCAACATTTACAACTCCTTTCCATTCATCGTATGTAGGAGGAGTAAAATCATCCTTCAAGCGCAATTCGCTTTCCAACTTTACATTGGAAAAATCGTTATTCATATTTAGCTCCTATTTATGCTAATTATTTAAAATATAGTATGTAAATTTATTAAATTTTGCTTAAAAAAGCTTGTAAAAACGGTTTTCCTTTTATTTATTGTTAATTTTTACTAACATTTATTTTATATTTCAATGACATTAAACTTATACTTATTTTACTCTGTTTAAATATTTAAATTTAGGATTATTATGAATGAACGAGTTTTTAACGGCACATTTGATAGACTTCGCCAACCTGAACGATTGGAAAGACTAGAAGTTAATAAAGTAATTGATATCTTAAGAAAAAATCGTGAAATAAATTCAGTTATTGATATTGGTACCGGAACGGGAGTATTTGCCGAAGCTTTTTCAGATGTCGGTTTTGATGTTTCCGCTATTGACTTAACCCCCCTTATGATTGAAGAAGCAAAAAAATATGCTCCTAATGCAGTTTTTAAAGTTGCTCCTGCAGAAAATATTCCTTTTGAAGATAATAGCTTTGATTTGGTTTTTATGGGACTTGTATTCCACGAAGTAGATAGTTACGAAAAAGCTTTAAGTGAAGCGAAAAGAATCGGAAAACAAGTAATTGCAATATTAGAATGGGATTATACTCTTGAGGAGGTTGGTCCCCCGATTGAACATAGAGTTGACCCGGAAGTAATTAAAGACTTATATGAGAAATTACACTTTCATTCTTTTGAAAGAATAAATTTGAATACATTAGTTTTGTATATTTTAGAAATTTAAAATACTAATCAGATTTATATAATAAAAGGATAATTTATTTAATTTTAGAGATCCTTACGTGAACATTAAATCATTCAATTTTAAAAATTTAAGGGATGCTTTATTTCGCCTATTTCTTAGTTACGGAATATTTCAGCTATTTCTACATATTTATTTTTTGGTTACGTCTAACGACCCCAAAATGCTAGTCCCTACAATTATTTCGTTTGTTTATGATTTATTTATTTTATCTTTCTTTTATTTATTTGGTTTTTATTCAGTTAATGTAATGTATAAAGACATTAAACAAATTTTTCTTTCTATTTATTTTTGTTTTTACTTATTGATTGGGTTACTTTTATCAGTTTATCCCGGTGTATTAAGAGAATATCTAATTTTTCCGGTTAATATATTTGAAGCTGATGCTAATGTTACGGAAACTTTAGTTGTTGAATATTTAGGATTTTCTACTTTTATTCCTGTTATTATTGGTTTTGTTATTGCCTTATTTATGGCTTTTTATGTAAAAAAAGATTTGGATATTTTCCCAAAAGTTAAATATACTTTTATTGTTTTTGTCTTTCTTTTTTCATTATTCTTTTTACAAAAGGGGTCTCCTCATCCATTTATATATAGTTTACAATCCCAAGTTGAAAGTTTGTTAAAAAATGAACATCGAGTTGTTAAGTCTTTATCCTATTCAAAGAAAGAGAATTATAATATAATCACTACAATTAAATACCCTAGTGATTCAATTATACAATACAAAAATATAATAATTGTTGTTTTAGAGGGGGTAACTTCCAAAAGTTTTGAAAATGAATTCATGAATATAGAAAACGGTTTTTATAAATCTTTCTACAAAAATGCCAAATATTATAGTAATTACTTTACAAACAACTTAGATTCTTATACATCGCTTATTGCGATGATATCAAGTATACATGTTCCATATCGCAGTTATGCTGATGTTGAGTTTTATGAGAATGTAAACAAAGCAAAAAATCTTGTTGAATACTTTAAATTAAATAAATATCAAAGCCTGTTTGTAAGTACTTTTGAACATCAGCCGTTTATCCCTTCCAAATCATTTTGGGATAACATCTATACTCGTAAAGATTTTCAAATATCAGATAAGTTTTTAACAATTGGTTCAAGTAGAATGGAAAAGGCAACTGAAGATAAAGTTGCAATTGATAAAATTATAAATTATACAAATAGGAATAACAAAACCTTTATTTTACACGAGATGGCTTACGGTCATTCACCTGAATGGCGTGCAACATCCGGAATTTCTCAACTCCAATATTATAATGATTATCTTACTGAACTTACTAATAAACTTAGTTATAATAATTCTCTTGATAGCACTTTAATAGTTATTGTTTCAGATCATGGTGATAGATCAAAAATTGCCGATAGTGAAAATTATCGTGTTCCTCTTTTAATTGTTGGTAAAACTATAATAAATTCAACAGATAATACTTTTTTATCTCACCTTAATCTATCTACAATCATTTTTAACTCAGTAAACAAAGCATCAGATTCAATTGTCGTAAAAGCTATTTATACAGTAGGCTCTTCAGAAAAATGGACTTACGGAAAAATTAAAAGTAATGGTGAATCAATTTTTATTAATGATACTAAGGGAAGTTTATTATCGAACAAGGGGAATATAAATGCAAAAGAAGTAAAAGATTCCTTTCAAATTTATATTAACGAATTTAATTATAAGTTTGGTAAAAAATAGATAACTAACAATTCAAATAATAAACTTAAATACATTAGTTTTGAATATTTTAGAAATTTGATAGAACTATATATAAGAAGTTAAAAATAGAAATGAACAAAAATAAGTATTGAGTTTTTAGAATGGATTTTAATTATTTTAATTGATACCAAACCCAAAACTTTTTTTACCGAAAAAATAAACTAATTTACTCGTCACGCGTCACACGACACAATAAACAATTCACTAGTCACTATTCACTGTTTATTTAAAATAAAAAAAGCCCGGCAGCTATCTACTTTCCCACACACCTGCGCATGTAGTATCATCGACGTATAAGGGCTTAACTTCTCTGTTCGGAATGGGAAGAGGTGTGACCCCTTAGCTATAACCACCGGGCTAAAACTTTTATCAAAATTATAAGATTGAATGCCGAAACAATAATATTAGTATTAGTAATTTTTATTAAATTTTAAGGATAAGTCTCACGATCTATTAGTACTACTCGACTGAATGTGTTACCACACTTACATCTGTAGCCTATCAACCTCGTAATCTCCGAGGGATCTTTAGTCAGATTAATCTGAGGGATACCTAATCTTGAAGAATGTTTCGCACTTAGATGCTTTCAGCGCTTATCATAACCGAACATAGCTACCCAACGATACCACTGGCGTGATAATTGGTTCACTAGAGGTTCGTTCGCTCCGGTCCTCTCGTACTAGAAGCGACCCTTCTCAAGTATCCTGCGCCCGCATAGGATAGGGACCGAACTGTCTCACGACGTTCTGAACCCAGCTCACGTACCGCTTTAATTGGCGAACAGCCAAACCCTTGGGACCTTCTTCAGCCCCAGGATGCGATGAGCCGACATCG
>JAEXOD010000111.1 GCA_023447335.1 Bacteroidota bacterium | reverse complement strand
AAATACATACAATCTACCTATCAAAGCACTGCCCTCATTTATTCGTAAATCATCTACTGCATATATAATGTCGCCAACCTGTATTCCAGCTTTAAATGCAGGTGAATTTTTAGCTACATATGTTACGATTACACCACGCGTACCGGATAAGTTATAATATTTAGCTATTTCAGCGTCAATAATCTGAATTTTTAAACCAGTCCAAAAGTCTCGGTCCACTACTCCGTTACTTTTTAATAAATTCACAATCTTCTTGATTTTATTAGAAGGTATTGCAAATCCGACTCCTACGCTTCCACCTGAGTTTCCAGGGGCATAAATCAATGTATTCATGCCTATTAGTTCACCGATGCTATTCACTAAAGGACCGCCGCTATTGCCGCTGTTTATAGAAGCATCGGTTTGAATCATATTAACATAGTATCTATTTTCAACTCCATTTAAATTCATACCGGTTGCACTAATAACTCCGACAGTTACAGTCGGTTTATCGTTAATATTGAATAATCCGAAAGGATTACCTAAGGCTACAACCCATTCACCAATCATTAAATCATCAGAATTACCAAATTTAATATATGGTAAATTTGTTGCATCTATTTTTAGTAAACAAATATCGCTGCTAGGGTCAGTTCCGATAATTCGAGCCTTATGCTGGGTACCGTTTGTCATTGTAACGGTAATTTCACTTCCGTTTCCCGCAACGTGATCATTAGTAACAATATAACCATCCGGTGAAATTATGTAACCTGAACCAAGTCCTTGAATTTTCCTATTATAAACTCTGTCCCCAAAAAAATATCGCATAACCGGATCGTTAAAAAAAGCATCTCTATATTGCCTAATCTCTGTTACATTAATGCCAACAACAGCAGGACTAACTTCTTTTACCGTATTCGTAATTATTGTATGTCTGCTTTCACTGATACTATAATTGTTTTTATCTCTTAAACTGTCTAAAAATGGTTCTGAATATAAATTGAATAGGGGAATTAGATAAAATAAGATTATAAAACTAATCCTGTTCATTTTTAACCTCTGTAATTTTTGCATTTGAAAAATATTCTTTTAACGGTTCAAAGTGTTTAATTAAAATTACAAACATGATTAATGAAACATAAATACTGAAGCCGAAGTTGTTAGACGCCAGCGGAAAAGTGTAATAAATTAATGCTTTTTGTGCAGTGAAAGATAAAATTGCCGTAAGTAAAGTTGCCGCTGCGTTTGCAAAATGAATATGCTTTTTATATACGTAGGAAATTAACCAAATTACTATCCATACAACAAAAATTGAAGGAGCAATAATAATTAATGAACCTGCAGCAGTGGCTAGTCCTCTGCCGCCTTTAAATTTAAGAAAGACTGAAAAGCAGTGACCTATTACGGAAAATAAGGCAGTATTTAATAATAATTGAAAGTAATCATCAACTAAAAACTTTACGATTAGAATAGGAATTAAGCCTTTAATAAAGTCTGAAATTAAAACGATAGCACCTATAATTTTAGAATTCGTAACTTCAAAAGAATTTAGCGCTCCGACATTTCCGCTTCCGTTTTCTATAATACTTAGGTTGTGAGTAAATTTGACAATTAGATAAGCTGTTGGAATAGAACCAAATAAATAGCCGAGTAGTATTGAAAAAAGATAATCCATAAGTAAATATTTTTTGTTGTAAATTTAAGAAAAAAAAGGGTTATAACATAAGTATTTTACCCTTATTAAGGTAATTTTACTAAATGTTAATAAAAAAGTTTCTTCGTAAACGTTTAAGATTATAAAATTTAAATAATTAAAAATTTTTCCTTTGTTATTTTTTATAAGTTTTTATAACTTTATAGGTTACAATTGGTATTTTATAGAAAATACCGAATATTTATAAATAAATCGGAGAATAAATGATAGATTTTGTCGGAACATTTAATGTTGTACCTTCATTACCTAAGGCTTTAGAGCCTTTGAGAGAGATAGTATATAATGTCTATTGGTCTTGGAATCAAGATGCGATAAAGCTATTTAGAAGGATGGACCGCAAACTATGGGAAGATTCACATCACAATCCGGTTGTGATGTTAGGAAAGATAAGCCAAGAAAGACTTGAAGAATTGGCTAAAGATGATGGATTTATTTCACATATGAATAGAATTTATGTTCAACTTAATGTTTATTTGCAAGAATTAACTTGGTACCAAAAAAATGTAAACTCAAACGATAAACCATATATTGCATATTTTAGTGCAGAATTTGGATTGACAGAATGTTTACAGATTTATAGTGGCGGTTTAGGTATATTATCGGGTGATCACTTAAAATCAGCAAGTGATTTAGGAATTCCTTTAATTGCCGTTGGTTTGTGTTACAAAGAAGGTTATTTTCAACAATATTTGACTGCTGACGGTTGGCAGCAAGAAAGATATCAATTAACGGATTTTTATAATGAACCAATGAAGTTGGCTTTAGATGAAGAAGGAAATCCGATTAAAATTGCATTAAAATTTCCCGGAAGAGACGTGGTATTCCAAATTTGGAAAATTGACGTTGGTCGTGTTCCTTTATATTTATTGGATACGAATTTAGAAGAAAATAGTGCTGAAGATAGAACCATTACGCGAACCCTATATGGCGGTAATAACGAAACAAGAATTCAACAAGAAATTTTACTCGGAATCGGCGGTATTAGAGCTTTAACCGCGATGGGTATTCATCCGATTGTTTGCCATATGAACGAAGGGCATAGTGCGTTTATGGCTTTGGAAAAAATTAGACTTTTAATTGAAGAAAAGAATTTAACTTTTACAGAAGCAAAAGAAATAGGTTTTTACTCCAATGTTTTTACTACTCATACTCCTGTTCCTGCAGGAATTGACGTTTTTCCGAACGATTTAGTAGAAAAATATTTTGGTGAATACTATAGGAATAAATTAAAAATTAGTGACAAAGATTTTTATCGTTTAGGAACAATTATTAAAGAAAAAGAACCCGCAAACTTTAATATGGCTCATTTAGCGATGAACATGAGTGGTTTCGTTAACGGTGTGAGTAAATTACACGGAAAAGTATCTAAAAAAATGTGGGTAGCAGGATTTAAAGATATTCCTTTTGATGAAATTCCGATTGATTATGTAACTAACGGAATTCACATTAGAACACATTTATCGAACGACATGCATGAATTGTTATATAGATATATCGGTGATAAATTCTTACAAAACCCCACAGATCCTGAAGACTGGGAAAGAGTAGATGAAATTCCCGATGAAGAGTTATGGAGAACCCATGAAAGAAGAAGAGAAAGGCTAGTTGCATTTGCTAGAGCAAGATTACGTCAGCAAATAGTTTCACGAGGCGGTTCGAAAGGAGATATAGAAGCGGCTAAAGAAGTATTAAATGCAACCGCATTGACTATTGGATTTGCACGCAGGTTTGCAACTTATAAACGTGGAACCTTAATTACTCGCGATTTAGATCGACTTGCCGATATTTTATGTAACAAAGATTTTCCTGTTCAGATTATTATTGCCGGAAAAGCACATCCAAAAGATGAAGAAGGTAAAAGACTTATTCAAGAATTGGTTGCTGTTGCCAAAGAAGAGCACTTAAGAAAGAAAATTGTGTTTTTAGAAAATTACGATATGAATATAGCGCGCTATATGGTTGAAGGTTGTGATATTTGGTTAAATAACCCTAGAAGACCGTTAGAAGCAAGCGGTACAAGCGGAATGAAATGTATAGCCAATGGCGGTTTAAACTTTAGCGTTTTGGACGGTTGGTGGGATGAAGGCTATAATCCTGATTGGGGATGGAAAATAGGTAGCGGCGAAGAATATGATAATCTTGAGTATCAAGACGAAGTAGAAAGTAGATTGATATATGAGACTCTTGAAAAGGAAATAATTCCTACTTTCTATAGTCGTTCGGAAGATAAGTTGCCACGCAAGTGGATTGCAATGATGAAAGCTTCAATGAAAAATCTTGGTCCGGTATTTAATACTACGAGAATGGTAAGCGAATATGCCCACAAATTTTACTTTAAGGCAAATGAAAAATGGAAATATCTAATGGCTGATGATATGAAAAATGCTAAAGAATTTACCGTTTGGAAACAAAAAGTGAACGAAAACTGGAGTAAATTACGCATTTTTGATATTAAAAAGGAATCTACAGATCAAGAGGTTGAAGTCGGTAATAAATATTTAATAAGCGCAAAAATAGATTTAGGAGATTTAGCACCTAAAGATGTTGAAGTGCAAATTTATTACGGTAAAGTTGATGACCAGAATAAACCATATGCAAACTCTTATGTTAACATGAATTGTAAAGGTCAAAATAACGGTGATAATATTTTTGATTATAAAGGTGAAATACCATGTGCAACAACAGGTAATTTCGGTTTTACGATTAGGATATTACCAAAACATCCGATTTTAATCAATCCTTTTGAATTAGGTCTTATTAAATGGGTATAGTCTTGAGTAATGTATGTTGCTAGAAACTGTTGATGTTAAGCGTAATGATGTTCTGATTTTTTCTAATAATGTTTTTGAAATGAATGAAAATTTTAGGATTATTTTTAAAAAAGACAAGATAAAACGTCCTTATAAAATTAGTTTTGAAGAGGTTTGTGATTTTATCAGCGAACCGACTGCTAAAAATATTATTGTATATAGACTGCTGACCAATGTCAGCAGTCTTGACGTTTTTAAAACAAAGTATGGTTATTTTATAAGAACGCAAAACGGGTTAGAATTAATTTATTTTGATCCGGTATTTGCTATAAAAGATTTGGTAAATCTAAATATTAATCTTTCTGATAGAGGATTTAGATTTAAAATTCAGCAAGTGGGTTTCACTTCATTGACAGGGAGATCATTAAATTCAGATTTTAAAGAAATTTTTTGCTGGGATATGAGAGCTCAAGAAGCTCAAAATCAAAATGATAAAGTATTTGCCGATGCATTATTTGTACTTGACGATAACTATGTAAATGACGGGAAAGATTTTTCAATTGTTGAACGGGAAAGACTGAATAAGGAAATAAATTCACGCTTAACCGGTGTTAATTTAAAAGAAGAAGTTAGTTCTCAATCAATTGATAATTCAATTCAAAAACCGGTGATAAGTTCTTTTAATGGCTCTAATGATATTAAAGAATTGAAAAAGGAGTTATTAAAAAAAGCCTTAGGAATAAAGACGGAAAATGACATAAGCAAAGAACAAAAAAGCTTTTCATCTTTTTTGGACAGATATAGAAACGAAGTTTCGAGCGATACAGATTTAGACAAAGATAGTAGTATATCAGGCTTTTTTAATAATAAAGTCGGTAAAAATATTCGTGATGAATCTGTCATTTTAAGATTTACCGAAGAAAAATTTTAACATTTAATTTGGATAAATTATGGATTTGATAAAGAGAATCGAAAATAAAAGTGCTATAATAGGAATAATTGGGTTAGGATATGTAGGGCTTCCTCTTGGGCTTGAATTTTCGGAAAAAGATTATTTTGTAATAGGTTTTGATATTGATGAGAGTAAAATACCCGTCCTGAATGAGGGAAATAGTTATATTAAGCATATAAAAGGCTCTAGAATTAAAAATGCGGTTGAAAAAAAGAAATTTGAAGCAACAAGCGATTTTAGTCGCTTAAAAGAAGTAGATGCTATAATTATTTGTGTTCCTACTCCGTTAGATGAACACAGAGAGCCGGATATTAGTTTTATAGAAGAATCAGGAAAAGTTGTAGCCAAATACTTAAGAAAAGGACAAATTGTTGCATTGGAATCTTCAACATATCCGGGAACAACGGACGAAGTTCTTTTGCCGCTATTTGAAAATACAGAATTTATTCAAAATTTAGAAAATCCCAAAAAACTTGTTGTCGGAGATGATTTTTATTTGGCTTTCTCACCCGAAAGAGAAGATCCTAATAATCCGGATTTTACGACAGCTACAATTCCAAAAGTTGTTGGAGGAGTTACTGAAAATTGTAGCAAAATAGCAAATAAACTTTATGATGCAGTAATTATTAAGACAGTTCCCGTATCTTCAACACGAGCTGCCGAGGCAACAAAGTTATTAGAAAATATTTATCGTTCTATAAATATTGCGTTAGTAAATGAATTAAAAATAGTATTTGATAGAATGGGGATTGATGTATGGGAAGTAATTGAAGCTGCCAGTACTAAACCGTTTGGGTTTAAACCTTTTTATCCGGGACCGGGATTAGGTGGGCATTGTATTCCGATTGATCCTTTTTATTTGACTTGGAAAGCACGTGAATTTGAAATAAATACAAAGTTTATAGAATTAGCCGGAGAGATAAACACTTTTCAGCCTTATTATGTTGTTGAAAGAACGATGGAATTTCTTAACGAAAAGCGTAAAACGTTAAACGGCTCTAAAATATTAATATTGGGAGCAGCTTATAAAAAAAATGTTGATGATATGAGAGAATCCCCATCGTTAAAATTAATAGAGATTTTAAGAGAAAAGGGCGCTGAAGTAGATTATAGTGATACTTATATTCCGTTTTTACCTAAAACGAGAAAATATCAATATAATATGGAGTCTGTTTCATTAACATCTGAAAATATTCAAAAATATGATGTTTTATTATTAAGTACTGATCATGATAATTTTGACTATAATTATATTGCGAGATATGCTAAGTTAATTGTTGATACAAGAAATGCGTTTGAAAGACACGGAATTAAAGCAACTAACATATATAAAGCTTAAGACATGAAAATAAAAACTCTTAAAGTAGCAATTATAGGTGCAGGAAGATGGGGGATGAATCATGTTAAAACGGCTTGTGGTTTAATTGAAGGAAAAAATATTTATGTGTGTGATGAAAATCCTGCTGTTGAGGAGAAATTAAAATTAATATCAGAAGAAATTAATTTTACAAATAGATATCAAGATATTTTATCAAATTCGGAAATTAATGCTGTTATTATTGCAAGTCCTGCTGAAACCCATTATCCTATTACAAAAGAAATGCTTGGTGTCGGAAAACATGTTTTAGTTGAAAAACCAATTACTTTGCATTTGGAAGAAGCAATTGAACTTAATACAATTGCAGAAACTAACAAGTTAAAGCTAATGGTAGGGCATGTTCTTTTATATCATCCGGCTATATTACATATAAAAGAATCAATTTTATCCGGGAATTTAGGAAAATTACAATACATTTATAGCAATAGACTAAATTTAGGTGCAATTAGGAGTGAAGAAAATATTCTTTGGAGTTTTGCACCGCATGATATTTCGATTATTCAATTCCTGATAGAAAATGATCCTATTTCTATAATTGCCAAAGGTGATATTTTTCTTCAGAATAATATAGAAGATACTACGATTACATATTTGAAATATCCAAATAATGTTTCAGCACATATTTTTGTAAGTTGGTTGCATCCTTTTAAGGAACAGCGATTAGTTGTAATAGGAGAAAAAGGGATGTTTGTATTTGAAGATACTGTAAAAACCGAGAAATTAAAATTTTATCATAAAGGATTTGTAGTTTCTGAAAGCGGAATCGAGAAATTTGATCAAGATTACGAAGCAATTGATTTACAAAGTGTTATGCCGCTAGCTGAAGAACAATTACATTTTTATAACTCTATATTGAATGACCAAGAACCGAGAACAAATGGCAAGCATGCAATTGCTGTACAAAAAATTCTTGATTTGGCAACTAAAAGTTTAAAATCAAAATGAGAATAAAATGAGTGAAAAAAACTATTATGTAAATGAACATGCCGTTGTAGATGATGGTGTTGAAGTTGGAGAAGGTACAAAAATATGGCATTTTTCCCATGTGCAAAAAGGTTCTAAAATAGGTAAAAAATGCGTTTTAGGTCAGAATGTAAATGTTGCAAATGATGTAATAATAGGTAATTTTGTAAAAATTCAAAATAACGTATCTGTTTATGAAGGCGTAACTTTAGAAGATTACGTATTTTGCGGTCCTTCGATGGTATTCACTAATATATTAGATCCTAGATGTAAATATCCTCAAGTCGGAAAAGAATTTTATATTAAAACTCTCGTAAAAGAAGGAGCTTCATTAGGAGCAAACTCAACAATAGTGTGTGGTCATACGATCGGAAAAGCTGCCTTTGTGGGTGCAGGGTCAGTAGTTACTAAAGACGTACCTGATTTTGCACTTGTTGTAGGAAACCCTGCGCGCATTGTAGGTTGGGTAAGCGAAGCCGGTAAAAAATTAAAATTCGATGAAAACGGCATTGCGTTTTGCGAAAAATCTAACAAAAAATATAAATTTGAAAACGGGAAAGTCACGGAAATAAAATAATGTTAAGTGTTGAAGGTTAAAGGTTAAATATTTTGGGATACAAGTGAACAATCAAAATGGATTAATACAAGATAAAACTTTTAACTTTGCGCTTAAAATTATTGAACTTTATAAAGTTCTTTGTAATAATAATGAATTTGTGATTTCAAAACAACTATTAAGGTCAGGTACTTCTATTGGGGCTAATGTTGAAGAAGCCACTGCTGGACAGACAAAGAAAGACTTTATTACGAAAATGGCAATTGCTTCAAAAGAAGCTAGAGAAACACGCTATTGGTTAAGATTACTTAAATATAGTAATTTGTTTGAATATAATTTGGATGAGTATCTGTTATCGATTGAAGAAATTATTAAAATTCTTACAGCAATTGTTAAGACAGCTCAGTTTAATTTATCAAATAATTAATAATGTTGATATTTTTTATAATTGCAGAAAATAGTCTATTCTTTTACACAGAAAGGTTGTTTTTTAACACTCGACACTTATTTTTAATATTAAATACCTAACCTTTAACATTTAACACTTAAAATTGAAAAGAGAGAATTAATATGAACGTTCCATTATTAGATTTAAAAGCTCAGTATAAGTCAATTAAAAATGAGATTGACGAAACATTAATAAGAGTAGCCGAATCACAATACTTTATTTTGGGTCCGGATGTAGACAAATTGGAAGCTGATATTTGTAACTACACTGGCGCAAAAAGAGCTATCGGCGTATCATCAGGTACAGATGCATTATTATTAGCTTTAATGGCATTGGATATTAAACCCGGGGATGAAGTAATTGTACCGACGTACTCGTTTTTTGCAACAGCCGGTGTAGTAGCAAGACTAAATGCCGTACCGGTATTTGTTGATAGCGATCCGGTCACCTTTAATATTGATCCAGAACAGATTGAAATGGCAATAACCGGAAAAACTAAAGCAATTGTACCTGTCCATTTATATGGGCAAAGTGCCGATATGGACGAAATTATGGCAATTGCAAAAAAACATAATCTTTTTGTTGTTGAAGACGGTGCTCAAGCAATAGGTGTTGAATATAAAGACGGTCGTCAAGTTGGGACTATTGGAACAATCGGCTGTTTTTCTTTCTTCCCGAGTAAAAATTTAGGTGGTTTTGGTGACGGTGGTGTTGTTACTACTATGGATGAACAACTTGCAGAAAAATTAAAAATTATGAGAGTTCACGGTGGACATCCGAAATATTATCATAAAATGATTGGTGGTAATTTTAGATTAGATGCTCTTCAAGCAGCCGTTTTAAGCGTCAAATTACCGCATCTTAATGATTGGAGTGCTAAACGCCGTGTCAATGCAGAAATGTACACAAATTTAATGATTGAAGCCGGTTTAGCCGAAACAACAGGATTAATCGAGTTCGATAATAGTAATAAAGTTTTACTTCCTAAAGCAATTTACAAAGAAACAGAAGGATTGTTAAATTACCATATTTATAATCAATTTGTTATACGTGTTGAAAAACGTGATGAATTGATAAACCACTTAAGACAGAAAAATATTGGATGTGAGATTTATTACCCCGTTCCTTTCCATAAACAAGAATGTTTTAGTTATTTGATGGATAATCCGTTATACACCAAAATTAATTTTACTAATGCTGATTTTGCTGCGGCACATTCATTAGCTTTGCCTATCTATCCCGAATTGAGTGAGGAACAAATTAAATATGTTGTGGATTCAATAAAGGAATTTATCAGATAAAATGATTTTATCGGCGGAGTAAGGTAATTACTCCGCATTTATATAAAAAATATCGATAAAATCAAGTACGAAAATTCAAGTGTGATAAGTATCATTTAATGATATTTTAATCTATATATTTATTGATATTATACTTTATATTATTTAATTTTGTAACTCTTAATGGTTTAATACAATAAGAAAATCTGCTATTTATAACCACTTTGTGACTTATGTGGCGAAGCTATATTTGTTTTAATATTTTAGGGAATAAAAATTGAAAGTTTCAATTATTGGTTGCGGAAACATGGGTCTTACCTATGCTAAATCGTTTGTTGCCTATAATAAAGTTGTTGCAGGAAAATTAACTCTTGTTGCACGTGATAGTAAAGGAATTGAACGTATTAAAGCGAACGGATTTAACAATGTTACTGATGAAATTAACAGTGATGTGTTAAATTCTCATGTAATTATTTTGAGTGTTAAACCTCAAGATTTGTCAACAGTTGCCAAGAGTTTATCCGGGAAAATAAAATCTGATACTTTGGTTATCTCGATTCTTGCGGGTATTAGGTTAGAAAGATTGAGCAAAGAATTAAATCACAATCTTATCGTACGTGCAATGCCGAATATGCCGGCACAGTTTGGACTTGGGATAACTTGTTACGTCCCTCATAGTTCAGTAAGCGTTCATCAAGTTTCTACTGTCGAAAATTTACTTAGTACTACCGGAAGAGTAGTTTTGCTTGATAATGAAGATTTAATTGATGCAGTTACCGCTGTTAGCGGTTCCGGTCCTGCTTATTTCTATTATTTTTTAAATAGTATGATTACGGCAGGTATTAATTTGGGTTTGGATGAAGGTTTAACCGAGTTATTGGTTAAAGAAACTATGCTCGGAGCGTATCATGTATTTAATAACACTAATTTGGAATTAAAAGAACTGATTTCTAAAGTTGCCTCAAAAGGGGGAACCACCGAAGCAGCTCTTAAAGTTTTTAAGGCAAATCAAACGGATGAAATTATCGTTCAGGCGATTTCGTCGGCTGCGTTAAGAGCTAAAGATCTTTCAAAAGTATAGTGAATACTTTATTTTATTTAGTTTTTTTTGCATATTATTTAATTTTTTGTTAATTTTAAATTCTCTGGCAAAATAATATTGTAATATTTCTAAAAATAAGTTTTAATGAGGGATTTTTCCCTATTGCCAATTAAGTGAATGTGACTTATGTGGCGGAGCTGTATAAAGA
>JAEXOD010000078.1 GCA_023447335.1 Bacteroidota bacterium | reverse complement strand
AGCATGAATGGTCCCTTAGGAAAATTTACAAGCGTCGGGAAAATGGCAGGTATTGGCGTGCTCCGTTCACATGGCGGAAGATATCAATCAGTTCAAGACGGTGAGGTTCATATTGATATAGCTGTAATTGCAGCTCCGACAAGTGATCCGTTTGGTAATGCGAATGGTGTTGATGGTCCCTCTGCAAGCGGGTTAATTGGTTTTGCATTAGCAGATAGTGAATATGCAGATACTGTAATTGTAGTTACCGATAATTTAGTTCCGTTCCCTTGCTACCCATGGCAAATACAAGGCAATAATGTTGACTATGTAGTTCAAATTGATTCGTTAGGTGATAGTAGCAAGATTGTTTCCGGCACTACTGAAGTTACCAAAAGCCCTGATAGATTATTAATTGCGGAATATGTAGCTCAGTTTATTGAAGATGCCGGTATTCTAAAAAACGGCTTTTCATTCCAAGCGGGAGCAGGCGGAACAAGTTTAGCTTTTGCGTTATTTCTGAAAGAGAAGATGAAACAAAAAGGAATTAAAGCACGTTTTATTAGAGGCGGTAGTAACAAATATTTAGTCGAAATGCTTGAAGAAGGATTAACGGACTATATTCTTGACGGACAAACTTTCGATTTAGAAGGCGTCCGTTCTATGCGCGAAAATCCAAACCATGTTAATACTAGCCCGTTTACTAGCTATAATTATCACGGCAAAGGAAATTTTGCTTCAATTATTGATACTGTTGTATTAGGCGCAACTGAAGTTGATTTAAACTTTAATGCTAATGTTGTAACTCATTCGGACGGATATTTATTACACGGTATAGGAGGTTGGCAAAACTGCCTATTTTCAAAGTGTACAATATTAGCAATCCCTTCTTTCCGAGATAGAATCCCTGTTATTGTGGACGAAGTAACTACGCTTTGCGGACCGGGTGAATTGATTGACGTAATTGTTACTGAAAGAGGAATTGCTATTAACCCTAAACGGAAAGATTTACTGAAAGCCGTTGAGGGCTCTTTATTACCTATAAAAACTCTTAAGGAAATAAAAAAAGAAGTTGATTCAATCTGCGGTATTCCGAGTTCAAAACCCAAATTAGACAAAAATCAAGTTGTAGCAATTATAAAATGGGTTGACGGAACAGTTTTAGATTCTGTATTTAAAGTAATTGATGAATGAATTGGTGTTGATCCGTTTAGAAATATAGCAAAATAATGAAAGTTTAATAGCTACCTTTTTATTTTATATTTTTATTAAGCTTTTTACATTCGCCCGAATAAATATTAAGGTAAGTTTAATTAAAGTTTGTATATTTTTTTTATTTGCATAAATAACCCTCTCTGTGAATTGCGAGAGGGTTATTTTAATTATTAATGTTCAATTTGGTGCTTTTTATACCGTTTGCAATTTTGCACTATTATTTAAGAAGGGTCATCTTTTTAACATCACTAAATTTTTTAGAATCAATCTTACTTTCAGCGTTCATTTCAACAAAGTAAACACCACTAGCTAAGTCTTTTGCATTCCATGTTATTTCGTGAAATCCTGCTTTTTGCACTTCGTCTTTTAAAACATTTACTGTTTCACCTAATACATTATAAATTGTTAACTTAATTTTACTTTCTGTCGGGACAGAATATTTGATTATAGTTGCAGGATTAAACGGATTTGGATAATTTTGGGATATCGAAAACGAGGTTGGGATATTAATTTCTTCCACATCTGTAAATAGCGTTTTTATAGAAACTTCATTAGAAAACTCTGAATAATCTTCTAAATTAAAAGCTCTAACACGATATGTGTATAAAGTACTGTCTTCAACATTTTCATCCATATAATTATTAATGTTTTCACCGACTGTTCCAATTACTTTAAAAGTATCTACGCTTAAAGAATTCCCCAATTTTCTTTGAATTTCGAATCCAGTTTCGTTTTTTGATCTATCAATCCAAGTTAATGAGACTTGACCAATTTGTGGAGTTTGTGCCACTAAATCATCCGGTTTAATTATTTTTACAACATTAATTAGTTTTGATGCCAAATTATTTACTTCATTCCATTCGTCAACCTGCTGTAAAGGATCTAAAAATACTGTACAGTTTCTTAATCCGCCGGGTATGTTATTCGGAAATTCAATTTTTGTATCAATAATTGCTTCTTGACCAATAGGTAAATTTACTATGTAATCATCCCCTAATCTGTTGCCTATTGTTAACGGATTTTCATCATAAAATCGAACAAGAACATTATTAACATCTGTATTGCTCGTGGGATCATTTTGTAAAACCACATAAAAATACAATGTGTCACCGGGAATAATCGGTATTTCTTCGGCTATTGCTTTTATTCTTCCGTTCTTAACCGAAGAAGATGTAAGAATAAATTCTTTTACAAGCAAATCTTTTCTACTTGCAACCACATTGATATAAGAAACGTTGCTACTGCTATCACCGTGAGTATCATATACTCTCAAGCCTACTTGTCCCTGATATTCATTATTAAATACTAAAGTAACAGTCGGTGTAGTATAATCTCCAAAAATACCGTCACCGTTTGTATCCCATTTATAAACTATAACCGAGTCTCTTGGGTAGTCGGGATCATAGCTATATGTTCCGTCAAGCAATATGGGTTCACCAATTTTTCCGGCATAGCCCGCTCCCATATTTGGAGGAATAGCTACTGCTACCGGTGGATGATTTTGTGTAGTATCGTTAATTGTAACTAAATAAGTTTCGGTATCATACATCGGAGGGGTACTATTATCTTTTACTCTTAGAGTAATTACATATTTTCCGCTATCGGCATAACCCGGATTAATAGGATTTGGTCCTAAGGCATTTGGATCATCCCAATTAATTCCGTTATTTGCATCCCAATCCCACTTCCATTCAATAATCGATTTTGAAGGATCTTGATGATAAGAGTTATTCCCGAATACTTGAAATGTTGAATTTATAGGGTGCGGTGCTATAGGATCAATAACAGCAACAGGCGGAGGAATAACTACACCCTGAGTTAAAACTAAAACTGCAAAACCTGTACTTAACTCTTGTGAACCAAAAAATTCAGCATTTGTCCATGCACCCAATTCATTTTGTTTCCAAGTAGGATCAGTTAATAGAAAATTAACATATTCTTCATACCAATTATGGGCATGAACATTAGATATTCCTACACGATGATTAATTATCCTTAACCCTTTTGCCATACCATATAAAGCATATAAATTACCAAAAAACTGTCCTCTCCAACCATAAGGATCATTTGTATCATACCAATGATTATTTGAATAATTTAATGCATTTTGAATAACCAATGAATCACTTGTATAATCTAATAACGCATAACAACCTATTCCGGCACCGGTTTTTGCAATATTTATATATTCCCAAGGTTGAGTATAACCGAAACCTCCTTCTGCATCCTGAGAATAGATTAACCAATATTTAAGTTCGTTCTTAACAAACTGCGGAATAGCAATTCCCCAATTATTTTGGGCAGCTTCTAAAACCAAAGAGGGCCACTGAACTGCCGAGTTATCAGAAGAATATTGATTTTCACTTGTAATATAATACCTCCAACCTCCCCTCTGAGAACCTGCATTCTCATCCGTCTGGCTAAAGGCTATTTGATCCACCACATCAACTATTACATCATAATAACTATGCCCCGCCATATTATTTGATCTAATTGTATCAACTTTTGCAGATTCAGCATTTCGATGAGCACCCAGAATAGCTAAAAAACCGATACCATTTGGGTATGTACTTCCGTTTCCTAAATAAACCCCCTTGCCGTCTCCGTCAGAATCCGGATTGCCTGCAGTTTGCGGATATATATCCGCCCAATATGCATTTGATAATATATAATCTAAACCTCTTCTAACATATTCGGAATAAATATCTTCGTTATAATTATTTGTGGGTAGGTGTCCGTTTTCTTCGAAAGATAATACAGCCATTCCTGTAGACGCCAAATAATCTTCTCCATACCAATGTCCTGCCGGTGTTTGATTCTTATATAAAAATAAAAGCCCTTTTTCAATTGCAATGTTAACTTTTACTTGTTGAGTCGGTGCAGCAAAAACCCTAATCTGTGCTTCTTTATATATTGAAAGACCGGAATCATCAGTTACGGTTAATTTTACTGTTTTAACGCCGGCTGTTGAGTAAATATGATCTACTCCTATATAGTGCATATCAGAAACAAAATCGCTTGTATCGGTACCGTCTCCGAAATCAATACTATAAGAATACGGCGGAAGTCCCCCTTTAATATTTCCCCATACTGAGATATTTTGGTTTATTATTGCATTTGCATATTGTTGACTTTGCCCGTAACTAGGCATTATATTTACAATAAACGGATTGATCATCTCGTCTGCTATTGCAACGGCATCAATTTCATTCCAACCGGGAACACCTATTGCGTCAATTGCAAGCCTTATCTGAGATACGGGAAAAGAAGTAAGAGGAAAACTAACTTCAAAAATTCTTGGGGTAGTAATATGATGTGAAACCCCTTGATAAACAATTTCCCAATTACCGGTATTTGGATTTTTTACATAAATTGTATCTACCGAACCGCAATTAAAAGTTTCATAAACAGCAATATTGCTTATAGGCATTGGGTTATTAAATCCCAATTCAAGAAATTCGCGCTGACCGTCTGCTGTTGAAGAAGTCCAAGCATTTGGATGATCTCCATAATACGGATAAACGTTCGGAACTCCTATTACCTGACTTGCAGACCAATTTCCGTCCGAATATTGTGAGCTAAATGCTATGATGTTACTGCAGTATTGAATGGTCCCTTTTGTATCCTCAATATACTTCTCGGTTTCATCCTGCCACAATTGATCGACACTTTTTGTCGGTTTTTCAATTTTTGGTAATTGAACCCTATAATCTTTTAAAAGCTCTAAGGCTTTTTTAACAAATTTATCATCTTGAGCTTTTGTGTTACAAAAGACAAAAACAAATGATAAAAATATAATTAATACTTTAGAAAGTTTCATCTTTCCCCCGAATTTTTATTATTTTTTTAGTATTTGTTCTAAAGCAATAATTGAGTAAGCTGTTACCAATACAGGATTATTTTCCCACCATCTTCCGTTCTCGTTTACCCAAAACCCTTCGGATGTTTGTAACTTTAAAAGCTTATCTGCTAAATCATATCTCCAATTTTTATTTTTCCCGTCAATAATTACAAAATTATCTTCACCGTACACCGAAAGTGCTTTAGCCATAGTTTGAAAATAGTAAAACAAACCTTGGTTTCCCATTTTTGGATTTTCATCAACCGTATAATTTGATTTTAACCAGTTAACTGCAGCTATTACCCTCTCATCATCTTTCGATAATCCTGCATAAATAAAACTCTTTAAGCCGGCATAAGTCATACCCCCATACGAAAGTGTCCCCCCTGCTTTGCTATCACCAGGTCTGTACATAAATCCGCCGTCATTAGAACCATAATTATGGTCATTAGTTTTGTAATTTTGTGTTCGCTCCATAAATTTCAGAGCTTTGTGGAAGAATAGTTTCTTTTTTGATTTATGTTGTTCATCCTTTTTATTTAAATCCATGTCATTCAATTTTTCTTCTTCATTTAATGCTTCAATAGCCCATTGTAAATTCGATAAGTCCGGAGCTTTATCTTTTTCACCGTAACTTACTCCTCCATAGTATAAACTATCAATTGAATATCCGCCTATTTCGTCTAATTGTAAACCCATCAAAAATGATTCTGCATTTTTTATTATTTGTTTATGCTCCATAAGGTTTAGATCCTTATACGCCATTAAACAAATAGATGTGCTATAAGCCTTCATATCATCTGCATAAATGCCGCCGTCCGACTTAATAAAGTTACTTAAAAAATTAAATCCTTTTTGTATGAGAGTATCATGCATCCCGATGTTGGGATGTGCCCTTAAAAATGAAGATAAAACTAATGCAGTAATTGGAGGATAATGTTCCCATGACCCATCATCATTTTGTTTTTCATATAAATATTTTAACCCTCTAACTATTGAATGCTCTATTTCTTTTTTAAGAGATACATCAATTGTTTGAGTAAATACATTGAAATATGATAACAACAAAATTAAGACTGACAATTTTTTAATCATTATTCCTCCGTTTATATTTTTAAATCAACAGCAAAAATAAAATTACGTCCGGGTGAATATATGCCCGAACCGTGAGTTTTGTAATACATATCGAATAAATTTTCTACCCTTAAATAGAATACACCAAAATTTTTATAATAATACGAGATCGAAAAATTATTTGTAATAAAACCGTCAGTTCCGTTAATTCCTATTCTAAAATCACTTTTGTCAGCCGATGATAACCGATCTTGTTCAATCCCCCAAATTATATAGTATTCAAGTATTAATTGATTAAAGTTTGATAAAAGAGATAACCGTCCATTTAAGGGTGGTATTCTGGATAAAGGTTCATCATTCGTTTGATTAACACCATATGTATAGTTAAGTTGATTTTGTAGAACAAAACTATTTAATAAATTAATATATAAATACCACTCTGTTCCGTATAAAAATCCTCTTTCAACATTTTTACGTATATAAACAGGATACCCTTCAATAATCGATTCACCTAAATAACTTCCTTTAACAGGAATAATAAAATCTTTTAATTTGGTAAAATAAAAGTATAATGATGAAGATATATCCCCTTCATATAATTTAAATCCTAATTCAAAATTATGTGCTAATTCAGGAACTAAGTTTGGATTTGGTACATCAAATCTTGCTCCGTTTCCGCTACCGGACTTTCCGTAAATTGTCAAATCTTCTAAGCTGGGGTTTCTAAATCCCTGTGAATAATTTAGATTTATAAATAATTTATCTTTTATAGGATTAAAACTAATTCCCGAATTAAGTAGAACTGAATTGTTGATTAAAGTTAAATAGTTAAAAGGTTCACCTAAATATGCAGAAACTTTATAAAAAGAATATCTCAGTCCAACTTCTATGTTAACCATATTAAAAGTTAATCTGTTCTTAACATAAATACCAAGGCTATTAATTTTACTTCCATCAGCAAATTGCGGTTTTTGTTCCGCAAATTCATTTGTTAATAAATTCATATATTTTCTTTTACTTTTTACATTGTCATAGTAATATTCAACACCGAAAGTTGAATTAAGGTAATTCGAGTAGCTTAAATTAAGTTTATTAATAAATCCAAAAGTAGTTACTTTATCTAGATCGTTTGTTTGAAAATTGCTATTTTTTTTACTTATTATTTCTCTTCCTTCTTCTTGGTTAATAATAAACAAATTTGTTTCAATCGATCTTAATACACTTTTATTATTTGAATAAAAATTAGATAAATTATACATCTCTCTAATTTGAGGATTAAATAGATATTTTATATCATTACCGGCAGCATATCTATCAGTTCGAGGTACATCAAAAGATATATTCTTCTGATAATTAAATTTTATTTCTGCCGCAGTATCAATTTGAAATGATGCCTTAAAAAAAAGATCGAAATTTCTATATCCTGAATTTTTTTGAATAATTCCTTTACCCGATTTTAAATCATTTGTTTTTCTGAAAGAACCGGAACCATAAAAACTAAATTTGTTAATATTGTGTGAAATTTCCGCGTTTTGATAAATACCGTTATCAGCAGATGAAAATTGAGAGTAAAACGATGCTGTCTCGGATTCTAATCTACTTTTTGTTATTACGTTTATAACACCCCCTAATGCATCACTACCATAATTTACTGCAGAGGCTCCGCTAATTACTTCTACTTTTTCAATAATATGAGGATTAATTGTATTGAAATACTGATTTGGTCCATACCTAAATGTTGAATTATTAAGTTTTATTCCGTCGATTAATATCAAGACCCTATTCCCAATCATTCCTCTTAAGATAGGTGATCCGCCCCCGTAATTTGTTTTCTGCATAAAAACAGTTGCAGATCCCTGAAAAATATCGGGCAAGGCACTTACGTTATAATTTTTAATAGATTTTCCGTCCGTAACTAATTGTTGCTGCAGTTCAAATTGATATATATTATATGCCGAATTTGAAAAAATATTAATTTGTGCAAGAAGATAAGTTTTCGTCGAATCTAATTCTTCAGAAATTATTTTAATATTGCATATTAATAATATTAATAATGCTAAATTTCGAACACAATTAAAATTCAACGGTTAATCCTCCTCTTAAAATAGTACCGATAGACGGATATAGCAATTTTTCAGTTCCCAGTAAATATCCGGGTATATAATATTCTTTGTTTAAAATATTTTCGATATTTATATCTAATTTAACTATTGAGAATGTATAATTTGCAAATAGATTAAAGATAAAATAGTCTCCGATAGCATATAAATTATCGTCACTTAAATATGATTTTCCTGTATAACTGCTTGTTAGTCCAATGTTTAAGTCACTAAAAAGATTATAATTAAACCCAATATTCCCAAACGAAACCGGTAATCCTTTTAAAATTTTCCCATCATTAATACCTCCGTCAAATTTCGCTTCACAATATGTAAAATTTCCAAAACAATTTAATTTATCCCATTTTGCTAAAATTTCCAATTCGATTCCATAATGGATAGTGTTTGTTATGTTCTCATATTTATAAGTTGATAAATCAAAATCAATCTCATCTTTAATCTTATTTAAATAACAGGAAACAGAAAGATAATACGAATGATTAAAAGAAGTATTAAATGAATGCATTAACCCCAATTCATAATTATTAGCAATTTGAGGTTTTAATTTACTGTTAGCAAAAGGACTTGCAGATATCATGTTATTAACTATCACAGAAGGAGCAATATTTAAGAAAATCATATAATCAAGTTGTTTTAAATCTGTTAATTGATATATGTTTGGAGCTTTAAATGATTTATTATAATTTAAAAAGATACTAGTACTTTTGTTCAATTTATAATTTATTCCAATTTTTGGAGAAAATGCATTCGAATTAATTTTAAATGTTGTGTCGGGTTTTATACCCTCAAATTCATCCCTAATAAAATCATATCGTAGCCCTAAATTAAAAGTAACCCTATTAGAAACTTTATAATCTAGATTAAGATAAACTGCTTCCTTTAATCTATCCCCTTTAGCTTCAAAATTAATTGCCCCTCGTTTAAAATCGTTTTTAATATAATCTTCCTCAAATCCGAAAAACCAATCGTAGTATTTATTTTTATAATTAATATAATCTAATTCATTTCCAACAGAAATTTTCAAATTAAATATTGGGAAGTCATAATACATAAAGATATTAGAGGAAAGGTTATTAGTAATCATTTCTCTTTCGTTTGTATCTCCAAAAAATGATGTATCATATGCTCCAATTATTTGAAATGAAGGAATTTCAATAATAGGAGCTGTATTCATAAATGTTTCAATTCTATTTGATTTTTTGAATTTATAAGCCATATAAGCAGTTAAATCAGAATAGGAATTTAAAATTGTTTTTAACTGTAAAGCAAAAAAATGTCTTTCTTCATGTTTGTTGTCTTTTTTAAAATATGGGAAGATGCTTTTTTTGTCAGAATTGATGTTAGACTCAGAAATTACTCCCGGTAAATCCGAATCTGTAATTTGATTTAAGTTAATAAATTTAATAAATAAAGAACTTCCAAAATCATAATTAGTATTTACACCTAGAGTAAAATCCTTATACGCAGAATGCTTTCTAAAACCATCATTATTTTCATTTGTAAAGAAAATATTTAAGTAAACTTTGCTATAGTTATAATTAAAACTATAACGACTATTAAATAAGCCATGATTCCCAATTCCAAAACTAATTCTATTTGATATAGTATCTTGATAATTTGGTAAAATATTTATTACTCCTCCTAAAGCGTAGTCTCCGTATAATGAAGATGCTCCGCCTTTATATAATTCAATTTCGTAATTATTTCCTGAAATTAAACTCCAATTTATTAAACCGTTTTCAACATCATTTAATAACATTCCGTTAAAATATAGCGAGATATATTCGGCTTCGCCTCCTCCGTAATAACCACGTATAGTAGAAATATTATTTTTACCGAATCCGTCAGTAGATGTTAAAAGAATTCCGGAAGTTAATTTTAGTACATTATTAATATCAACAAAACCAAATTGTTTTATCTGATAATTTTTGATTAGTCCAATTGCAGATGTTCTGTCAATTAATTTGTTTTCAAATTTATTCCCGATTACAGTTATCTCATTAAAGTTATAAACCTTAGTGCTATCATTAATTGAAGAAGCATAAAAATTATTGCTAATTATAATTAAAAGTAGTAAAAAATAAATCATAAATTCACTCCTAATCAACAGCTTTTATTGTTATTTTAACTTCAGTATTTTTAGGTGGCACTATATTTTTATTCACAAAATATATTTCATCATTATTTCTATCTTCAAGAGGATTATCAATTATAGTATAAATGTCGTTGTATGTAGTAATTAAGGATCGATTGATATCAGCCATAAATTTGCCGTTTTCAATTCTACTTCCAATAAAAACCCATTTTGTCGGTCGCATAGGCCTATTTTTACTTTTATCAAAAATACATTCTTCAATAAAATATTTTTTTTGTTCGTTATTAGTGTTCCACTCAATATAAATTTCAACATAATCAGCTTTTTCGTTATTATGAAAATAGTCAACAAACTCAGTTGGATTTAACCCTAATAATAGAAGTGCAACTTGTAAAAAGTAAGGAGTGATATCAGATACTACCAAAGATTCATGAAGTTTTCCGTATTTAGCAGAAGCGAACACCTCAATTAGCCCTTCTTGCATGTTAATAAGTCCGGGGAAACAGACAGTTTTTTCTGAAATATTAATAATAATATTATCTAATTGGTAAGTATCGTTATTAATTTTAATTATACTTACTTTAGTCGAATCCTTACAATAATTAGCAGAAACAAATAATAGCAGTATCAAAAATACGGCTTTCATAATTCCCCCGTTTTTTAAGCCGATTATTATAACATTTATAAAATGTTAAAAATAATTGATTAAGTCAATAGGATATTATGCTTTATTTTAGGAAAAGTGATAAAATATTATAATAAAACTACAATTTTATCTGCCAAATTATGACCGTCAATTGCTGCGGATACAATTCCTCCTGCATAACCGGCACCCTCGCCAATAGGGTAAAGCCCCCAAATGTTCGGGTTCATATAATTTTCGTTTCTTACTATTCTTAAAGGGGAAGAAGTACGAGTTTCTGGAGCAAGCATAATTGCTTCATTAGTAATAAATCGGGGCATCTTTGCCTTTAAATTAATTAACCCCTGCCTTAACCTTGTAGAAACTTGTTTAGGTAATACTTCATCTAAACCAACTGAAACTAATCCAGGTAAATATGAAGTTTTCGGTAAATCTTTTGACACTTTCTTATTAATAAAATCTATTACTCTCTGAGAAGGGGCTTTTTGGGTAAAACCCGAAGCAATGTGAGCTTTATGCTCTATTTTCGCTCTATAGTTTATTCCAGCTCTTAATCCGTTAAATCCTTCCTTTGCAAAATCATTTTTGGTTACAGACGTCACAAATCCGCTATTTGCGAACGGAGAATCTCTCCTCGAAACAGACATTCCGTTTAATACAAGTTCGTTTTGTTTTGTTGAAGCTGGTATTATTATTCCTCCCGGACACATACAAAAAGAAAAAACCCCTATTTTCTCAACTTGGGTAACCAGATTGTAGCTTGCTGCAGGTAAATATTCACTTCTTATATCACATTTATATTGAATACTATCAATCAAACCTTGCGGATGTTCAATTCTAACACCTACCGCAAAATCTTTTTCGGCTAATAAAACGTTATGTTTAAAACACAAATCGTATATATCATTTGCAGAATGACCTGTAGCCAGAACAACATGTTCAGATAAAATTTCTTTTTCGTTATTTACTATTACACCCAAAATTTTATTATTTTTTATAATAAAATCAGTAACTTTGCTTTCAAAATGTACTTCTCCCCCATATTTAAGAATAGTATTTCTTATATTTTCAATAATCTTTGGGAGTTTATTTGAACCAAGGTGAGGGTGGGAATCGACTAAAATATCAATATTAGCCCCATGTTGAACTAAAAGATTTAATATTTTTTTTACATTTCCGCGTTTATCGGAACGAGTATAAAGTTTACCGTCACTATAAGTTCCTGCTCCTCCTTCTCCAAAACAATAGTTTGAATTTTCATCAACTAAATTATATTGTTGAATATTTTTTAAATCTTTTCTACGCCCCCTAACATCTTTTCCCCTTTCTAGTACAATTGGTTTTATTCCCAATTCTAATAGTCTTAACGAAGCAAATAAGCCTGCCGGACCGGAGCCAATAATGATAACAGATTTATTATTTGAACAATCTTGAAATTTAGTTTCTGTATAAAGTTCATCAGGAATTTGATTGATGAAAGCTGCATATTTTAATCTATATATGGGCTTTTTACGGCTATCAATTGATTTTTTTTGTAAAACAAAACCTGTAAGTTCTTCTTTGCGAATTTTTAGATTATCACATATAATATTTTTATGAAGCTCGAAGTTATTTAAATCTTCAGGTTTTACGGATATTTCAACTTCATACTTCATTAAAAATCCTTAATAAGTTGATTTTGTATAACCGCCGTCTGCGTTTATTGTTGTTCCTGTTACATATGCCGCTAGAGGTGATGAAAGAAATACTACAAGATTTGCAATTTCATCGGGTGAAGCAAAACGTTTCATCGGAATATCATTACTCATTTTAGAAACCATTTCTTCGTAAGTAACTCCGGAAGTATCTGCTCTATACGAAATAAGTTGTTTAAATCTGTCTGTTAAAGTGTAACCCGGCGCAACATTATTAACAGTAATATTAAACGGAGCCAATTCATTACTAATTGTTTTTGCAAATGCAGTTAACCCGCTTCTAAAAGTATTTGAAAGTAATAAATTATCAACCGGTTGTTTAACAGATATTGAAGTAATATTTATTATTCTACCAAACTTATTCTCTTTCATCTTGGGAGTAACAAGTTTTATCAATCTCATGGCGCTTTTTAATACCTGATTATATGAATAATCCCAATCTTCTTCTTTTAAATTATCAAAAAATCCGGGAGTTGGTCCTCCGCAATTATTAACTAAGATATCAACGCCTTCTAATTTTGCGTAAGTAAAATCAAAAAGTTTATTAATATCATCAAGACTATTTAAATTGCAAACTGCACCATAAATTTCATTATTATTGCAATCATTTTTTAAACTTTCAACAGCAATTTTTACATTGTCTTCATTTGAAGAGCTGATCACTACCTTAGCACCTTCTAATGCAAATAGTTTTGCAATAGAATAACCGATTCCTTTACTTGCAGCAGTAACCAATACTTTTTTATTTAACAAATTTAAATTCATTGGAAATCCTTTATGGCTTGAATAATTCCTTCTCTAATCATCATAATTGCATATGCGGAAAGTAAAAGAGAGGCAACCTTGGCAAACGCTTTTGCACCTCCTTCTCCAATAAACCTAGTTATCAATTTTACGTTAGTTAAAACCAAAAATATAATTAAAAAGTTTGTTGTAATTGAAAACAAAGTTAACGGTATACCGTGTTTATCTGCTATAATCAGGATAGTTGTTAAAGCGGCGGGTCCCATAATCAAAGGAATACCTAACGGAACTACACCAATATGTGTACCCGGGTTACGACGTGTTTCTGAAGAACTCAGAATATCATTAATACTCAAAATCAGCAATATTAACCCACCGGCAATTCTAAAATCGTTTATCGTTATCCCTAAAAATCTTAATATAATTTTACCGGAAAACAAAAAAATAAGTGCAACAATAAATGCTGTTGCTAATGCCTGAAGAATTAAAGTCTTTCTGTGCTTATCGCTAATTCCTTGAGTAAATCCAAGGAAAATTGGGCTTGTACCTATTATATCAATTGATACAAAAAGCGGAATAAAAACCAATAATAATTGGTCATAAGAAAAATTCATTTACAACTCCAAAAAATAAACAAAAAATCCCGCTAAATAAAAGCGGGATTTAAGAATTTAAATATAATAAATTCACCTAATATTTTCAAATTAGTTACCGTTAGATTGCATCTGTTCGTTAACAATTTGTTCAGTATCTAAAGCAATTACTAACTCTTCGTTTGTAGGAATTCTTAAAACTTTAACTCTACTATCGTCAGAAGAAACTGCACATTCGCCTTTCACATTTAAATTACGTTCTTCATCAAGTTTTATTCCTAAAAATTCCATATTGCTACAAACTGCGTTACGAACCATCGGAGAATTTTCACCAATACCGCCGGTAAATACTAAAGCATCACATCCGCCTAAAGCAGCAATGTATGAACCGACATATTTTTTAATTCTATATGTAAAAGCATCAAAAGCTCTTTTAGCTCTTTTATCACCTTCCATAACCCCGCTTTCAATTTCACGCATATCGCTACTATCGCCGCTAAGACCAATTAAACCACTATGCTTATTCATTAATGTATTTGCCTCAGACATGTTTAATCCTTCCTTACTCATAATATATAATATAACTGAAGGATCCATATCACCGCAACGTGTTCCCATTATCAAACCTTCTAAAGGCGTAAAACCCATTGTTGTATCAATAGATTTTCCGCCGTCTATTGCTGCCATACTGCTACCGTTACCTAAATGTGCGGTAATTATTTTTAATTCTTCAATCGGTTTTCCCAACATCATCGCAGCTTTTTGTGAAACAAATCTATGTGACGTTCCGTGGAAACCATATTTTCTTATCTTATATCTTTTATAAAGTTCATAAGGTATTCCGTATAAATAAGCGTGTTCCGGCATAGTGCTGTGGAATGAAGTATCAAAAATACCGCATTGAGGAGTATTTGGTAAATGAGCTTTTGCTGCTTCAATACCTTTAATATTCGGTGGATTGTGTAACGGTGCTAATTCAATATTATCAACCAAGGCTTTTACAACTCTATCCGTAATTAAAACTGAACCCGAAAATGTTTCACCACCGTGAACAACTCTATGACCAACCGCATCAATTTCGTTTTTATCTTTCAAAACCCCATGAGTAGGACTCATTAAAACTGCAATTACATATTCAATAGCTATTGTATGATCAAGAATTTCGCCCACTATTCTAACTTTCTCTTTCCCATAGGGAGTATGAGTTAGTACTGCGCTTGACATCCCAATGCGTTCAACAAGTCCTTTTGCCATTAAAATTTCTTTTTCAGTATCTATTAATTGATATTTAATCGATGAACTTCCACAATTTAAAACTAAAATTTTCATTTTATCCTCAATAAAAAGTTAAGATATTATTTTACCGTTATGGTCATACTTATAAAATCCTTCGCCTGTTTTTTTACCAAGCTTTTTCTCTCTTACAAGTTTTCTTAAAATAGGACATGGTCTGTAACGTGGTTCTCCCAAAACTGTCCATAACTGCTCCATCCAAGTTAACACTTCGTCTAACCCCATTGCATCAGCCATTTCAAGCGGTCCTGTTTGAAAATTATAACCAAGTTTTAAAGCAGTATCAATATCTTTTGCACTTGCCAAACCTTCCAATAAAATATGCATTGCTTCGTTTAGTAGCGGTACTATTGCTCTTGTTGTAACATAACCCGGATATTCATAAACTTCTACGGCAGTTTTACCTATTTTGGCAGCAAAATGCTTTGCAATCTCAATCGTTTTTTCGCTTGTCTCAATAGTACGAATTAGTTCAACTAATGCAACTTTTGGAACCGGATTTAAGAAGTGCATTCCTATAATTCTATCTTGTCTTTCGGTAATTTCGGCAATTTTTGATAAACTTAATGTGGAAGTATTTGAAACAAAAATTGTTTCTTCTTTAGCAATTTCGTCAAATTTCTTAAATAATTCTCTTTTCAATTCTAAATTTTCTTCAACTGCTTCAATAATAATATCACATTCTTTAACATCTTCCAAATCTGTTGACCACATCATACGACTAAAAACTGACTTCATTTCACTTTTTGTCATCGCCCATCTGGCTATTTCGCGTTCCATTGATAACTTCAAACCTTCTTTTGCTTTTTCAATTCCTTGCTCATCTTTTTCGATAATTAGAACATCAATACCTGCCGAAGAAATTGTTTGAGCTATTCCTTGCCCCATAACACCGGCACCTATAATAGCAACCTTATCAATTCTTTCACTTTCTTCAGCCTGTTTTTTTTCCATCAGCAAATCTTCTAACTTTGCCATAACTATTTTTTCATCAGCCATGTTTAACCTACTCTTTATTAAAAATTTAAGATATTTATATCCTTTAATTTACAGAATTAGTTTTTGCAATGCAATATCCGTACCATAAATAATTTATTAAAAATTCATAAGTTACAAGGATTTTAATTCGAAAAATTATCAATATTAAAAAAAATAATACAAAATGAGAAATTTACTTTTTAAGGGTTAATTAAATTCCTTTTTATTATTTTAATATATTCAATATTATTTTAAATGTAACCCTTTTATGACTCCTTTTAATGTATTAAATAGCTTTTTCGGTTATGATAGTTTTAGAGATAATCAAGAAGCAATAATTGATACAATTTTACAAAACAAACATACACTGGCAATTTTACCTACCGGTGCGGGAAAATCTCTTTGTTACCAAATTCCTGCTTTATGTAAAGATGGTCTATCAATTGTAATTTCCCCTTTAATTGCTTTAATGAAAGACCAAGTGGATGCTTTAAACAAAAATAAACATGTAGCAGCATTTATAAATAGCACTCTTGAATATAAAGAAGTTGAAAAAATTTTTAACGATATATATACCGGAAATATAAAGTTACTTTATTTAGCACCCGAAAGACTGGAAAATTCACTTTTTGTTGAAAGACTATCAAAATTACAGTTGGAATATTTATTTATTGATGAAGCTCACTGTATTAGCGAATGGGGACATAACTTTAGACCCAGTTATAAACGAATAAGAGATTTTAAGGATTATATCTCGTTTAAGGGAATTTCCGCATTTACGGCAACTGCTACACCTAAAGTTAGAACCGATATTATAGAACAACTTGGATTAAAAGACCCTACAATTTTTGTATCCGGGTTTGAAAGAAGCAATTTAATATTAAATGTTATTCGTACTAATCAGAAAAAGTTTAAGACTTTAGAATTAGTAAAAAAATATAACAGTACTACAATTATTTATGCAGCAACCAGAAAAAATGTTGAAGAGATATCCCAATTTCTACGCTTTAACGGTGTCAAATCTGAATTTTATCATGCAGGACTTGAATCTAACTCGCGAAAAGTTATTCAAGACGACTTTATTAACGGTAGAATTGATGTAATATGTGCTACAACTGCTTTTGGTATGGGAATAGATAAAAATAATGTACGACTTGTTATTCACTATAATATGTCATCGTCCATCGAAAACTATTACCAAGAAATTGGAAGAGCGGGAAGAGATAATCTGGATTCATCAATTTATCTTTTATATGAAAAAAACGAAAGAGAAACTATTGAATTTATTCAACTTAGTTCTTTTCCGAATAGAGAACAGATAATTAATGTTTATAATGCAATTTGCAATTACGGAAGAATAGCTTTAGGAATGAAAGCAGATAAAGGAATACCTTTGGACAGAGGTTTTTACAAAATATTAAATGCAGCAGATTTTAATTCCAACCTAGTACACTCTGTAATTAGTATTTTAGTTAAAGCCGGATATTTTAGACTTTATGACAACTATCAGGCAAAACATCTTATTAAATTTCTTCTTAATTTAGATGAATTGCGAATATACGTAGATAAAATTGCAAACAACAAATTAAAAGATACTATTTTATTACTTCTAAGAGAGTACGGTAGCAATTTATTTGTTAGTAATTTAAAAATTGATTTAATTAAACTCTCTACAAAATATAACATCCCCTCTAACGATATCGAGGATAGCTTAATTAAATTAAATGCTATCGGAATAATAGAATATATGCCCCCGGTATTAAGTACCGTTGTTTATATGGAGCGCCCTAGGATAGACTCTAAACTTTTACAACTTGATTTTTCTGATATTGAAATAAAAAAGTCTGAAGCTCTTTCAAAAATTAACGAAATGGTAAATTATGTTTATTATGATAATTGTAGATTCGGTTTTATTCTTAAATATTTCGGACAAAACGATGAAGAATATAAATGCGGAAAATGTGATAACTGTAGAGGAAATACAGGAATTAACACATCCACAACTGAATTCCTTGAAGAAATTATTTTAAGAACTGTACATGAATCTTATCAAAGAATGAGAATTAGAAATCTGTTTTCTGTTTTAACCGGAAACACAAAATCAAATAGATTTAGAAATCTAACTACTTTTGGTACATGTGCACACTTTTCAAGAAATGAAATTGAAACCGGGCTAACTTCTTTACTTGATAAAAATTTATTAAAAAACGTTAATAACCTATTAGTGTTAACTGATAAAGGAATTGACCTTTTTACAAGATATAATTCCGAGAGCGGTATAAAGGTAGAAAATGAAACAGAAAATTATGAATTAAATGTAGAACTATACAACAGGTTAAAAGAGATAAGAAAAAACGTAGCCTCAAGATATTCTCAAACACCAAGTCTTGTTTGCCCGGACAATTTGCTTAGAGAAATTTCATTAGAAAAACCTAAAACTCCCGAACAGTTATTAAACATAGATGGTTTTAATCAAAGGATGTTCAATAAACTCGGTATTGAAATAATTGAAACAATCAATAATTTTATAAAGGAAAACAAAATAGACAATTCAAACTCTATAGATTTAGGTGTTTCCGAATTACCGGAAAATATAACCGGAACTTACCGATTACTAAAACGAGGCTATAACCTTGGTAAAATTGCTGATTTACAAAAAACGCACGAATCAATTGTTGCTTTGCAAATTGAGACAATAATTGAGTATGTTCCGAATATTGATATTAACAATATTTTAAAACCCGAAGATTTTGATAAAGTGCATTTCTCTTATAAACAAGGCATTACCGATATAAAAGAATTGCGAAATATCCATAACAATTTAACCGTCTCGCAATTAAGAATTGCCGTAGCAAAAATAAAGACAATTATAAAAAGTTAAATAAAATTCAAATAAATCTAGCAATTGGATTATAATTTTATTATTGTTGTAAATAAAAATAAATTAAATGTTTTATGGAATTAAAGGACGCAATTTTTACTACCTTACAGATTTTTACTGTATTGATGATTGTAATTCTTACAGTGTCATACATAAGTTTTAAGATCAAGAAGAAAAAAGGAGGCAATTTAGAACCTTATCAGGTAGATAATACTCCTGAAAGTAAACCCAAACTTGCAATTAAAACTTCAAATAAAAGCACTTCTTCCGATAAAAAAGATAACAAAGAAGAACAAAAACTTTTATCATTGCATGAATTAAGAGAAAAAGAGAAAGAGAAGCAAAAAGAAAGACAAAAAAACAACGAAAGTGAGAGACAACGTAATAAAGACAAACAAAGAACAGAAAGAAAGAGAGAAAAACCGCGTACTAAAGAACAAAAAAATGAAGAAAGACTGAAAGATGCTAAGTCTATAAGTAGAGAAAACCGATTTCAAATTCTTAATCCTACATCAAACAGTGTAGCTTCTGAAGATAAAACTTATAGTCGTCCCCTTACACCTTTACGTCCGTATGATACAAGCGATAAAAAATCAGATAATTTGTATGACAAATATACGAACGATGAAGACGATGACTTATTTAGCCCCAAAATTCCAACAAAAGATCGTTAAAAACTCAGAATTTTTATTATCAAGATCCAATTTTAAGCTTTGCTTTTGCGATATTATCGTTTAATTTTGCAGCTAAATCCGGTTTTAATGATACTGCTTTTTCCCAATCTAGAACAGCATTTTTAAAACGTCTCATATCAAAATTAATAAATCCGCGATAATAATAACACTCTACGTTAGAGGGTAAAATTTCTAATGCTTTTGCAAAGTCATCATAAGCTTCAGCTTGTTTTTCAAGTTTAACCAATGCTTTTGCTCTATAGATATAAATATTACCGTTTTGTGGTCTTAAAGAAATAGCTTTGTTTAAATCTAAAACGGCTCCGTGAAAATCTGATCTAGAAACTTTTAATAATGCCCTTGCAATCCAAGCTTCTAAATAATTTGGATCTAACAAAGCTATAGTGTAATCTGAATTTGCACCATAATTATCGGCAAGTTGTTCTTTTACTTTTGCACGATAAAAATAAGCTTGTCTATTTTCGGGATTAATAGAAATTAATTTGTCTAAAATTTTATTCGCTTCCTTAAAAGCTTTTGCTTTATAAAAAAGTTTCCCTAATTCAAGCATAGCATCTTCATAATCAGGTTTAAGTTCTAATGCTCTATCTAAATAATCCTTCTGTTCTTTATATCTTTTTAATTCTCTAAATGCATTAGAGAGATAAAACATATAAACAGCATTTGATGGATCTAAAATTAAAGAGGTTTCAAAATTAATTTTTGCTGCGTTAAAGTCAAAAAGTAACATATTAAGTTTACCGCTTTTAAAATGATAATCCGCATTATCAGGAAAATATTCTAGTACTTTCTTGTAATCAGAAAGGGCTTCATCAGGCTTATCAAATTGAGTAAACAATTCTGCTCTAACAATATATGCATCAGCATAATTAGGGTTTAATTCTAGTGCTTTATTTAAATTTTCCAATGCTTCTTTTTGCTGATTAACCTTAGTTTGTATTAATGCTATTGTATAATAAGAATCAGGGAAATAATTATTAAGTGATATAGCAATTTTTATATCATTTAACGCATCGGAATAATTCCTATTTAGATATCTTAAATAACTGCGTATATTTAATAAATCCGGACTATTACCATAATTTTCCAAAGCTTTATTTACGTCAATTAATGCTTTTTTCAGTTGATCTGTCTTGATTCGTGATTTAATCATAAGTTTAAATGCATCCATATCATCCGGACTGGCATTTAATACTTTTTCACAATCATCTATTACATCTAAGTACTTTTCAAATTTAAAGTTAAGTTCAGAACGTAATTTTAATGCACTTACCTTATCTTTCCCTTTATCAATATATTTAGTTAAATATTTAATTGCGTCAAAAATATCACCGTTTTCTAATTCAATTTTATACAAATAATAGTAACATTCAAAAAAAGTATTTTTTGAATCCTTTTCAATTTCTACTAATATCGGTTTTGCCTTTTCAAAAGCATTAAGAAAATAAAAACATTTCCCCTTACCATATTTAGCACACAAGTTTGTATTGTCGTAAGATAGGACCTTATCAAATAAACTTAAAGCTTTTTCATAGTCCTTTTCTTCAAGAAGCTTGTTCCCTTCTTTTAATAGACGTTCAATCTCCCCTTTTTTCAAAAATCTCAGAATAAAGTTCATGATATCCGCTAAATATTACTCAATAATATATCAAATTAATAAAATTTTTTGATATAAAAAAGGATATTATTATACAAAAATAAAAAGGCAAATTAGCTAATTTATATAAACCCAATTCTCTATATGTAATTAAGTTTTCATTTGGTCTCCAATACAGCCAATTCCTTCAGGGAGTGGCTATAAGTTGAAATATTCTTTTGAACCGGGATTTTCAGGATGAAAGAAAGATTTTCAGGAAACCCATCAATTATGAATACTGAATTGTTAATGTTGAATTCCCTATTTCCAAGATGGAATGGTTATTTACTTAGCACTAAACCTTTAACATTTAGCAC
>JAEXOD010000022.1 GCA_023447335.1 Bacteroidota bacterium | reverse complement strand
GTATCGGAGTGGCTCCCTTACATCCTATTGCTCAAGCCTTAAAAGAAAAAGGAAATAAGGTAATTATTATAATAGGTGCTAGAAACAAGGATCTAATTATTCTAGAAGATGAAATGAGCAAAATTGCCGATGAGTTAATTATTTGTACGGATGACGGTAGTTACGGAAGAAAAGGACTTGTAACTGAACCATTAAAAGAAATTTGTGAGCGTGAGATTAAACCCGATTTAGTTATTGCGATTGGTCCTCCGTTGATGATGAAATTTTGCTCATTAACTACAAAACCATATGATATTTTTACGCAGGTATCATTGAATACAATTATGGTTGACGGAACCGGTATGTGCGGCGGGTGCAGAGTAAATGTAGGTAGAGAAGTTAAATTTGTATGTGTTGACGGACAGGAGTTTGACGGACATAAAGTTGATTTTGACAATATGATAAAAAGACTAAATAGCTACAAGAATATTGAAAAAGAGATGCATAATTGCTATTTAGAACAAGCATATGAAAATAAGAGGCAATAATGAATAATCAAAATTCTGAATTTATAAAAAATGAAGCTAAATCACTTCTTGTTGAATATTTGGAAAAATTGGATAAAATAAAACCGAAAGAAAGAACAGCAATTCCTTCGCAAGAAATGCTTACTCAAGATACTTTTGTAAGAAGATCAAATTTAGATGAGGTTGCACTCGGTTTTACCGAAGAACAGGCACGAATTGAAGCGATTAGATGCTTGCAGTGTGTTAAAAAAACTTGTATTGCCGATTGTCCAGTCGGGATAGATATTCCGGGTTTCATTGGAAAGATAGCAGTAGGTGAATTTGATAAAGCTGCAGCAATTGTAAAAGAATCAAGTCTTTTACCGGCAATTTGCGGTCGAGTATGTCCTCAAGAAACTCAATGTCAACAAAATTGTGCAGTCGGAAAAGCATTAAAGGATGTTGATAAATCGGTTGCTATCGGCAGATTAGAGAGATTTATTGCAGATTGGGAAAGAAATACGGGAAAATTTATTTTACCTGAGATAAAACCTGATACCGGTAAGAAGGTAGCAGTTGTCGGTAGCGGTCCTGCAGGGTTGGTAGTAGCGGCTGATGTGAGAAGGGAAGGTCATCATGTAACAATTTTTGAAGCTTTCCACAAGCTTGGTGGTGTTATGCGTTATGGTATTCCGGAATTTAGATTACCAAATTCAATTGTTGATGAGGAAATTGAAAAGCTTAAAGCAATGGGTGTTGAAATCAAAACAAATTTTGTTGTGGGAAGAACTAGAAAATTAAAAGATTTAATTGAAAAAGACGGTTATGATGCAGTTTTTATAGGAACAGGTGCCGGACTTCCGATGTTTATGGGCATTGAAGGTGAAAATTTAGTCGGAGTTTTTTCAGCTAACGAATATCTTACTAGAGCAAATTTAATGCGTGCCTACGAAAAGGGGAAAGCAGATACCCCTATATTCCCCTCAAAAAAAGTTGCTGTTTTAGGAGGGGGTAATGTAGCAATGGATGCAGCACGTATGGCTGTAAGATTAGGTGCAGATAAAGTATCTGTAGTTTATAGAAGAACAGAAGTTGAAATGCCGGCGCGTAAGGAAGAAGTTGAGCATGCCAAAGAAGAAGGAATCGATTTTTTATTCTTGCAAAATGCAAAACGTATACTTGGTACTGAAGACGGTCGAGTTAACGCGATAGAATGTTTGAGATATGAGTTAGGTGAACCTGATAATAGTGGCAGAAGGAGACCTGTTGTAATTCCTAACAGCGAGTTTATATTAGAAGTTGATACAGTAATAGTTGCTATCGGAAACGGAAGTAATCCTTTAATTAGCCAAACAACACCTGAACTAAACGTTAATAAATGGGGAAACATTACTGTTGATGAGACTCAGAAAACTTCAATGAATAATGTTTTTGCCGGAGGAGATATTGTTTTAGGAGCTGCTACCGTAATTTTGGCGATGGGAGAAGGTCGTAAAGCAGCAAAATCAATAAATGAATTACTAGAAAAATAATTTTAAATAGAGGTTTTTCATAAATGTTAAGCCTCTATTTACCTATAAAAGTGAACCTTAAATTCAGTGCCGAAGCCTTTTGTACTATTAAAAGATATTTCGGCATTTGTTACGTCAACGTATAATTTTGTCAAAGCAAGACCCAAACCGTTTCCGTCAAAAGTTCTATTATAACCGGTATTTTCTTGAGAAAAAGGAGTGTAAATCTTCTTTTTATATTCATCGCTAATGCCTATACCTGTATCCTTCACACTAACAGTGAATGATATTGCATCTGTATCTGTTACCTTAACAATAACAGAACCATTGGCTGTGAATTTAACGGCATTTGAAATTAAATTATCAAAAATTTGAGTAAAAGCATATTCATCAGTAAAGAATTTTGGATCAGTTGATTCAAATATGAATTTATATTCTAATCCTTTTTTCTTTGCTTCCTGCTCATGTAATATAAAAATGTTTTTTAATACTTGGTTTGTATCAATATATCCGAAAATTGGTGAATACGATTTAGTTTGTAATTCAGATAGATTCAAGATAAGATCCACTGTTCTAATTAATCTATCTGCTGAATTATTAATAATAGTAAAATAAGAAATATATTCACTAATTTCATCAAGTGATTTGTTTAGGAAATAATCTTTTATTAAAGATAAATAACTAAGAATGCCATAAATAGGAGTTCTTATTTCGTGCGATATTTGAGTAAGAAATGCAAGTTTCATTTTTTCTGATCGTTCGGCGTTTTCCTTTGCTAAAAGTATCTGAGATTCGTATAATTTTCTATCAGTAATATCAATTCCAATCGAATGATAATCAATTATTCTTCCGTTCTTGTCAAAGTATCCGATGTTAGTCCATTGCTGCCATTTTGTTTCTCCGTCGGGGTCGGTAAACATTTGGTCATGTGTTTCAGATGAATTTTCGGGAGTGAGATTTTTAAGTCTAAATATAGCATAATCTTTATTACTCTTAAGTTTTATAAAATCATAAAACTTTTTCCCTAAAATTTCTTCCTTAGGTAATTTCATAAATTGACATAATGCAGGGTTAACATAATATATTTCAAACTCAGTGTTAAAAGCACATACAAAAGTAGGGGAATTTTCAGTAAATCTTCGGAATCTGTCTTCGATATTTTTTCTTTTTTCTTCTTCTTTCTTTTTTTCTGTCAGATCTTGTACAATTCCTCCAAAATAATGAAGATTAGCATGTTCGTCAAAAAAAACTCTTATAGATAGTTCAACCGGAATCGGTTCTCCGTTTTTTTTGTAAAAAATTCGTTCTACATTTAAGCTATCAAGAATCCCTTTATGTAAGTGATCGAAAAGTATTGAATCACTTCTATACGAAAGATCGTTTTGTAAACATCCAAATCCTTTATCTTTTAATTCTTCTTTTCCATAACCGAACATAGAAGCAAATTTGTCATTGTATTGTATAAAATTTCCCGATACGTCAGTAATAACAAAACCTACTATAGAAATTTCGAAAAACGCCTTAAATCGAGTTTCACTAAGTCTAAGGGCATATTCAACTTTTTCATTTTCCGTAATTAATGAATTAAGTTCTCTATTTTTATTTTCTAAATTTATTGTTTTTTGAATAATAGATTCTTTTAAGTAAAAATTAGATGTATAAAAGACTTGTTGATTTAAATTAGATGAGTTATTATTTTCTATCTTTTCAATTAAAACTTGATTTATTTTCCTTTCTTTAATAAGTTCTTTTTCAAGTAATTCTATTTTTTCTTCTAATTCATGTAAAGTTGATTTTTCCATATTCAAAATTTTTATTTTAAAAACACAATACCGGTTGATGTAATATTTGAATTTTTTCCTTGTAATATTTCAGATTGTGAAGCTATTCCTATGCATCTAAAATTATTTAATAGAGATATATATTCATCTATTAGATGATTATAAATAGCACTTTTTATTCTAAATATACTATCAAAAGTTAAAATAAACTCATGATCACCGAATGACTTTTTAATTTCGTCAAAGTTATTTTGAGTATTCTCACAGGTGTTTATTCTTTCACCTATTCTAAAAATCGTTCCCAGTTCAATAGGTTCAAAAAACTCTATGCTTAAATCGCTTTTGTTAATACGTTTGATAACTTTGATTTCATGCATCTTGCCGTTTTTTATAATTAACGGGTAATCAGCATATAAATTGTCATCAATTTTATCTATATCAATCCCTATTAAATCTGAGTATTTTATTGCTGCGTTTTCCGTATTAAGTTCATAAACTTTTCGTTTATCTATGTCACATTCAGTTACTACCAAAGGCGTATTGGAAGGTAAAAAATTATTAAAATTATATGTGGCAAAGGGATTCTTAATTTTAAATAAAACTAAAGCAGAGTAAGATTCTGAAAAATCAGTCCCATTGTAAATATTTGGGGAATAAGATTTTGAAGAAGGGCTAATACCAAGAATATTTATGGGATTAAAATATGCGGATAATAAAGAACAAATACCGTTATTTATTTCATTATTACCATTATTAAAAAATACTCCAACATACTTACCAGGGTGTTTATAAAAATCCGGATTTTTCGTTTTGTAGCTAATACTGAGTAGTTCAACCTTTGATACTGATACTTCTTCGGCTTTATTTAAGTAAATAATCTCGGTTTCGGTGAAATCTACATTTAAGCTTATAGCTAAAATGCCTTTATTTTTTATATTACTTTCATAGATTAGATATTCTGATGTACAAGCAAAAACTTGAATACCTTCAAACATTTTTTTTATACCTGCAGAAATCATATCTAAATTATAATTTTCAGTAATGAATAGCATTACGGCATTCATGTTTTCATTATGAATATTGGAATAAATTTCTGCAATTGCTTTATATTCCTTTGGCTCTTCCGAATAAAAAAAATTATATTTCATTATAAAAATTATGGATAATTTGTGTATTAATATACATAATTTTTTACTACTTAAAAAATATTGAGGCTGGTTATATAATAATTTTATTGGATAAAAAAAATCCCTCTCAAATACTAACGAGAGGGATTTAATAGGAGTAGCAAAATAACTTTACTTAACTAAAATCATTTTACGAGTTGATGAGAAATTACCTGCTTCAAGCTTATAGAAATATATACCTGAAGAATTTTTATCTGCATTCCAATTGTATTTATAAATACCGGCAGACATAGTTTCGTTAACAAGAACTGCAACTTGTTTACCTAAAGCATCATAAATAGTAAGTTTTACATTACTTTCATTAGGTATTTCAAATCTAATAGTAGTTGAAGGGTTAAACGGATTAGGATAATTTTGACTTAAACCAAATTCTTTGGGTAAACCGTTTTCTACTTCAACAGAAGTAGGATTAAAGTTGGCAATAGCATCTTCTAATAGTTTTTTAACTAATTTTGTATTATGAATACCATGACTACCTTCAGCATCAACCGAGCTTAAATTATATTTAGCAGCTTTAAATTCAAAAGTTGCAGAATCTGCAGAAGTTGCTGCACTTAATTTTGCTTGTAGTTGGGTCATTAAACCTCTAATCTGAGTTTGAGTACCTCGATAATCAAATCTTGTTTCATGATTTGAAGTATCTACTGTAGCAATATAATCGGTATGACATTCTTCACAAGCTTCTACACGTGGTTCAAATTTGTGTCCGGTAACTGCCGGTTGTGTTTCCGAAATGTAAGGCGATGTGTGAACGTGGCAAGCAACACATCTTTCTTGCAAATATGTATGAACTGAATTTGAATAAGTCTGTCCGGGATATTGATAACCGAAATAAGGTGATCCGCTATATGCTTCGCTGGTTGCATGATGAGGAGTAGTGCTAACATTTACGGGTCCGGTAACTTGAGAAGTATGGCAAACATCACATACAACTTGACCTTGTTGCATTACACGTAAATTGCCGGGATTGTTGTTTCCGTGCGGGTCATGACAAGTAACGCAAGTAATAATTTCTAAATTACCGTCAGGTACAAAATTAGTGTAATCATAATTAGGATTTGCTAAATATGCAATAAAATCTTGTGCATAATGGCATTTAAAGCATTGACCTCTAGTTGCTCTATTGGATAGATAAGAAGGAGCACCGCTACCGTGTGCCGATTCTTGCCATTCGCTATAATATGGGTGATGAGTGCCTTCATGACAAACACCGCAATTTGCTGCAGAGTAATCGTTTGGTTGACTCATATGTCCAAAATCAACGGTACGGTTTGCTGTTCCTTTAGGTCCGTGACAAGATTCGCATTGAACGTTTTTTACCCGGTTAAAATTAGTTTCGTCATTAACTAACCAAGTTTGATTTGGGTTAACGGTTACATATTCATCAGCTCCGTAATTTACTACGTTTACATCCCAACCTGTATTGTGGCAAGGTAAACAATAACCTTTATAGCCGGGATTTGAAACTAATGAATCTTGTGCTTTGGCATGCCCGCTTAATCTCCATTCACTCACCTTTGTTGGGTGACAGGTATTACAGCCTTGCTGTGCACCGTTATCTACCCCTAAGTAGTAGTTCTGTGCAAAAGCAATTGTACTTACCGTAATTACCATAATTACTGTTAGTAGTGATTTTTTTATCATATTTTCCTCCGAAAATACTTAATTTGTATTGATTGTGTAATTTGTTATCGAACTAATAAACTCATTCAGTATTACATAATTGCATGGTTTAATTGAGTAATGCAATATGCCTAAAGAACTCACTTCTCTTCCAAAATCTAAACTTTCATTTGAAGTTATTAATATTATGTAATTTCTTTTTCCTAAATTTTTAATATTCTTTAAAAGCGATACCGTATTCGGTTTAGTTAAATCATCATCAATAATTAATAATGCCGGTTTTTCTAAAATAGTAAAAGCAAAAGCATCAATCGGATTATCTATTGATTGATAAATTATTATTTCACTGTTGTTGTGAAAATTTGAGTTCATAAACTCAACTAATTCTATGTCTTTACTAAATAGTATTGTTTTCATGTTATTTATAATGCAATAAATATACCAAAGGTATTTTTATTATATAAACAGAAAAAAATATCTTATTTGATGTGAATTCAACCCTTTTTACCTAAAAAAATAAACAAATATCAGAATTTGCTGTCTTATTTGTGTCACACTGTGACATAAATGTCACACTTATTTAAAAAATATTTGTATATTTAAACCAATATCTGTGAGAAATTTATGTTTAAAAAAATAAAAACAAAATTTATAATCTTTTCCTTAGTGATAATTCTAATTACAATTGGAATACCGATAGCATTTTTATTAAGTCAGCTTCAAGAAAATTTCGAACAACGAAATGAGTATATGATAAAAGGAACTGTTGATTTAATTGAAAACGGAATAAATTATGCAATGATGCAGGGATTTCAGAAAAACGTACCGCATATTTTGGAAAAAATTGCTTTAAATCCTAATATAGTTAGAATTAGGATTTTTAAAGAAAACGGATTCATTACTCATTCAAGTGATAGTACAGATATTAATAAAAATATGAATTTGGCTGCAAAAGAGCATATCTATAAGTTTAAACAAAATCAATATAAGGTTACTAAAATATTAAGTGAAGGAGTTTATTCTATTGTTATACCGATAGAAAACAAACATGAATGTAGAGCGTGTCATAATGATAGAACAAATATTGCATATTTGGACATTGATAGTGATTTAACTAAGGCAGAAGTAAAATTTTATACCGGTATAACACATATGATATTTATGGGGTTTGCAATTTTGATTTTGCTAACATTTTGTTTATATGTTTTATTTATGAATCTAATTAACAATCCATTATCAAAATTCATCAATGTTATAGATAAAGTTGCCGGGGGTAATCTGAATTTTAGAGTTGATTATACTCGCGAGGACGAAATAGGTTATTTAACCAAAAGTTTTAATAATATGATTACGGAACTTAAAAAATCAAAAGAAAAGATTGAAGAATTGCATTATGCCGAACTTTATAGAGCCGATAAGTTGATAACGGTCGGTGAATTAGCTGCCGAAATGGCTCATGAAATTAATAATCATTCTGCAATTGTTGTTAGTAGAATAGATTATCTTAATATGAAGTTTGATAATGATCCGAATTTTGAACCCTATAAAAATGATATGATTGTAATTCAAAACAGACTACAAAATATTTCCAAAATTACGGGAAATATATTAAAGCATAGCAAAAAGATTAAAACTGAATTTACGATTATTGATTTAGAAAAAGTAGTAAATGATACTATTTTGTTATTTGAATTTTTAACAAAAAAACGAAACATTAAAATAGAAAAAGTTATTAACACAGTAAACAAATTTATTAAAGGTGACGGTGTTCAAATTGAACAAGCCGTAACTAATTTAATTAAAAACGCTGTAGATGCTTCATATAATGATAGTAAAATTATTGTTACAATATTCGAGAATGGAAACTCTATTTGTTTAGAAATAAAAGATTTCGGCATCGGTATAGATGAGTATGCTTTAGGAAATATTTTTAATCCTTTCTATACTACAAAATCTGCTGATAAGGGAACGGGATTGGGTTTATATATTGTTAAAAACATTTGTAAAAATCATAATGCCGAGATTATATGTGAAAGTAAGATAAATGAATACACAATATTTACTATAATTTTTAGATAAAATAGGATTAAGTAATGATAAATATATTAGTAGTGGATGATGAACCGGAGATGCTTGAAAGTTTTAAAAAAATTCTAGAGCACAAAGGGGATTATTTAGTAACTACCGAAGAAGATAAAAATAATGCCTTAGAACTTGTTACTAATAGAAAATTTGACTTGATATTAACCGATTTAATGTTGAAAAACGAAAGTGGTATGGATGTGTTAAAAGCAGCGCTAAACAAATATCCCGATACTCCGGTTATAATGATTTCAGGCTATGGGACTATTGAGAATAGTGTTGAAGCTGTAAAAGAAGGAGCTTTTGATTTTATCGAAAAACCATTCACTGCAAAGGGATTATTTGATGTAATTGAACGTGCCTTAAAAAATACGCTAAAAAATGTGCAACCAATTAATGAAGCCAATGAAGAAAAACTGAACAAATTGGGGATTATTTATGCTAGTGAAAAGATTGAAAAATTACTTTCCACTATAAAAAAAATAGCACCGGGGAATATGAATGTTTTAATTTCCGGCGAAAGCGGAACCGGAAAAGAATTATTTGCAAAGGCAATTCATGAACTTAGTAAAAGAAATAACGAACCTTTTGTTCCATTGAACTGCGCGGCTTTACCCGAACATCTTTTTGAGAGTGAATTATTTGGTTATGAAAAAGGAGCGTTTACAGGTGCTGTTAAAACAAAACCGGGCTTGTTAGAATTTGCAAACCATGGTACATTCTTTTTTGATGAAATAGGTGACATGAGTTTGGGGTTGCAAGTTAAGCTTTTAAGAATGCTCGAAGAAAAAAAGATTAGAAGAATTGGCGGAAAAGAAGAAATAAATATTGATGTAAGAATAATTGCGGCAACTAATAAAGAACTTGAAAATTTAGTAAAAGAAAAATTATTTAGAGAAGATTTATTTTATAGATTAAACACTATGAGTATACATA
>JAEXOD010000147.1 GCA_023447335.1 Bacteroidota bacterium | reverse complement strand
AATATTATTCCTGAATTTAATGTGCTTATATTACCTTTATATTTCTCGGCTAAAATTTATGGAATGATTTTAGTTTATATAAACGATGTTAAATTTAATTTGGATGACATTTCTCTCAATCTTATTTCTTCACATTCACATCAGTTTACAGCTTATTTAAGTAATTATTATCTATTAAAAGAAGTTAATAATTTAAATCAAACTCTACTTCAAAAAATATCCCAAAAAACACTTGAGGAAAAAAGGAAAAGAATTGAAATTACCAAAATTCTTGATTCGATTAATTCGGCAATTTTTTTGATTGATAGAGATACGGATATTATACTTAAAACTAATATTAATGCATTAAAAATTTTAGAATGTGATACTGATGAAATAGTAAATAAAAAACGTACCGAATTTATTTACAATTCAAAAGAGTTTAATAATTGGGTAAATATTTATTCAAAAGGGAATTATGAAACTTCGTTTATTGCCCCTAATAAAATTAAGCTAGATATAATTACTTCTATTACAGAAATTTCGATCGACAATAAAATATATTTACTTGAAAGTTTTATTGATATAACAAATGTTAAAATAACAAAGAATACACTTAAACGACATACTGATTTATTAGTCGGTTTATCGGATTCTACTCATTCATTATTATCTATCAGAAATATTGAAAGTGCTATTGATAGTGCTATTTCTATCTTGGGAAAAGCTACAGATAGCGATAGAGTACTAATTTGTAAAAACTTTGATAACAAAGAAATGTCTGTAAAATTTGAGTGGCTGAATAGAAACATTAGCGGAATTAAAAATAATCCTGAATTTAATAAGCTTCGATTTAATAAACCTACAGTACAAAGCTATTATGAACAACTTGAAAATGAGATTCCTGTTAAAATTCGATTAACCGATTTTAACGTACCGGAAGCTAATTATTTGCACACAAACGGAATTAAATCTTTAATTGCAGTCCCAATTAAACTTGATAATGAATTTTGGGGTGTAATAGGTTTAAACGATTGTAATACCGAACGGGACTGGAGCGAAATTGAAGAGAAAATATTAAAAGCCGCGGCTTCTTCTATAGGCGGAATTATTCAGAAAGAAAGATATATTAATGAATTAGAAAAAGCAAAATCAAAAGCTGAAAAATCTGATAAAGTTAAATCTGACTTTTTAACACAAATTTCCCATGAAATTAGAACACCGCTGAATACAATACTAAACTTTTCTAATTTGATTGAGATGGAAGTTGATGAAACAATAAATGACGATTTACGCTCTTATTTTGATTCTGTTAGAAGTGCCGGCTCCAGAATTGTTAGAACCGTTGATTTGATACTTAATATGTCAGAAATTCAAAACGGAAATTATACACCTTCAGTAAAAGATGTAGATATTTTTAGTAGTTTACAGCAAATTTATTACCAACTAAAACCCCAAGCCCAACTAAAAAGAATAGACTTTTATTTAAAAAACTTTAGAGAAAATTTAGTTATAAAAACAGATGATTACGCTTTCAATCAAATATTTAGTAATTTAATTGATAATGCAATTAAATTTACCGAGAAAGGGACTGTTGTTGTAGAATTTAGCGAACATCAAAAATTTTATAATATTGAAATAAAAGATACGGGAATAGGTATTTCAGATGAATACATCCCTCATCTCTTTACTCCCTTCAGTCAAGAAGAACGAGGATATACAAGACGCTATGAAGGAAACGGTTTGGGTTTAGCATTAGTTAAACAGTATTGTAATTATAATAAAATTCATTTAAGTTATTCTACTAAAAAAGATGTCGGAACCACATTTGTGGTATCTATACCGAAAATTAGTAAAGACTCCTGATAGAAGCCTTTACTAATTACTCATGTTAACCGACTTTTGGGGGTATTAATTTATAAACTACCGGAGTAATAATTCTAGATAATAAAGTTGAACTAATTAACCCGCCTATTAGAACAATTGCCAAAGGAGAAATCATCGGATTAGTTGATAATGCAATCGGAAGTAATCCGCCTATTGCCGTTAAAGATGTTAATATAATCGGTAAAAATCTAACTTCACCGGCTTCTCTTATTGCTTCCTCTAGAGTAACTCCCTTTTCTCGCAACTGATTTGTAAAATCAACAAGCAGTATTGTGTTTTTAACCTCAATTCCGGCTAATGCTATTAACCCTATAACTGCTACAAATGATAATGTATTTCCTGTTAATAGTAAGGCAATAACTGCTCCCACTATTCCTAACGGTATTACCGATAATACTATTATAGTACTCTTAAAAGTTTTAAATTCTAAAATTAAAACAGCTATAAATAGAAATAACGTAACAACAATAACAGAACCAAATCCGCCAAATGATTCCTCGCGTGATTCAATTTCGCCCCCCATTTCAAATCTATATCCGTTTGGTAATTTTATATTTTCGATTTTATCAACTACATCTTTAATCACTTTATCATTTACAAAACCTTTTTTAACAAACGCACTTATAGAAACAGTTCTTATTTTATTTTTATGGTTAATTGTAATAGGCGAGGCACGCATCTCAATGTTGGCAATTTGAGAAAGAGGAAATGCTTTACCTTCTAAATTATTCACATATAGGTTATCAAAAGCCTCCAATGAAAACATTTTGGATTTTTCTTTTGTTAGTACAATTGTAAAATTATCTCCGTTATCATCGGTCATTTTACCGATCTCTAAACCTGCAACAGCCATTCTTATAGTTTTATCAATATTAATAGTGGGGATTCCTAATGCTGCCGCTTTTTCCTTATTTATTACAACTTTTAAATCTGTTTTTAAGTTTGATACTGGATTATTTACATAAATTGTTCCTTCTACTTCTTGAATAACTGATTCAATTTTAGATGCAACATTTCTTAATGTGTCAAGATTTTCGCCTAATATTCTTACTTCAACAGGAGCCATAATCGGAGGACCTTGTTCAAAGTCTTTTACTTCTATTTTAGCCCCTTCAAAATTTGACCATTTATTTCTAAGGTAACTAATTATTTCAAGTTTTCTTTTGGCTTTAGTATCTTCTTCAAGTTGTACAAATATCTGAGCATAATCAGTACGTTCATTTTCCGGAAGTACGTTATAATAAACTTGAGGATTCCCTTTTCCGATATTCGATGCAAAATATTTTATATCTTTAACCTGGCTTAATTCGTTTTCAATTTTTCCTGTTATCTTATCAGTATATTGTATGTTTGATTGCAACGGGGTTTTAATTTCGATCAGGAATTGTGGTTTTTCGGAAGCCGGGAATAAACTAAAACCAATTAAAGGAATTAGAGCAAGCGATAAACCAAAAATTATTACTGCAATTATTGTAGTTTGTAAAGGGTGTTTCAATGCTTTATCTAGAAGTTTAGCATAACTTTTATGAATCCCCTTTTTTAACAATCTAAGAAATAAGTTCCCTTCGTTATTATTTGAATGCTCTTTTAAAATCTTACTTGCTAAAAAAGGAATAATGGTTAGTGAAACTAACATACTTGCAAAAACGCTCGTAATTACACCGATAGGTAAACTTCTTATAAAATCTCCGGAAGATCCCGGTAAAAATACCAACGGTAAAAATGCAATTATTAATGTTGCCGTGCAGCCAATTACCGCCAAAGTGATTTGATTTGTTCCTTTTATAGTCGCTTCAAAACGGCTATATCCTTCACGCATCCATCTTTCAATATTTTCAACTACAACAATACTATCATCTACCAACAGTCCAAGTGCTACAACCAATCCAACAATACTTAACTGATTTAATGTAAAACCGAGCAAATCCATTAATACAATACCTATTGAAAGTGAAAGAGGTATAGATATCATTACTATTATTGTTGGTCTATTCCCCAATGGTAATAAGGTAATCATCACAATTAAAATTGCAATTAAAAAATCTAAACCTAACCCCCCAAGTCTTTTATTTACATTTGTGGCTTGATCAAAATTATGAATAAAATCTATATTTACCGGTAACGAGGATTTAAACTTATTAAATACACTTAGATACTCAGCTTGTATTTCCGAAATATTTTCACCGGGTTTTTGTGCCGCAACTACAAATACGGCTCTATGACCGTTCATTCTTGTTATATATTTGCTATTATCAAACTCCGAAAATACTTTAGCAATATCTTTTAAATAAACATTGTTATTATTATATGAAGCAACAATAGTATTTTTAATTTCTTCAATCGACTTATAGTTTCCGCTTGTTTGGATATTGTAAGTTTTATTTCCTGCATTTAAACTTCCCCCGGGAATACTAATTGATTCAGATTGAATATATGAAATAACAGCATCAATAGGAATATTCATTGCTGCCATTTTATCAAGCTTTAATTCTACTCTAATACTTTTTTCCGGTAATCCGTGAATTTCTACATTTTTAAGTTCCGGAATTTGCTCTAAGTACTCTTTTAATAGTTTTGCGTATTCCTTTAATTTTTCATTAGTAGCATTTTCAGAAATTAATGCCGTTTGAACTATATTCACATTAGATGGTAACCATTTCTGTACTTCTATACTTCTTATATCATTCAGTAATTCACTTCTGATACCGTTTATTTCTCTAATTACTTCTTGAAATTTTTCATCAACGTCATTACCGTGTTTATAAACAACATATAATATTGCTAAACCGTCACTAATTTCACTTGTTACTTTCTTTATCCCCTCTAAAGCCGATAATTTTTCTTCAAGTGGTTTAATTACCATTTCTTCCATATCTTTTGGACTTGTTCCCGGATACACGATTATTACTGGAAATTCAGGAGCACTTAGTTCAGGATCTTCAGAACGCGGCATATTAATAATTGTTGTTATCCCTAAGGCAATTATCATAATAAATATTATCAGGGTAAACTGATGATTTTTTACTGCATATTCAGATATTTTCATTTTTTACCTACTTAGCTAATTCTATTTTGGAGTTATCCTTTAAATAAGCATTGCCCGATACAATTAGATATTTTGAATTTTCTAATCCTGCATCAATTAAAACACACTCTTTTGTAAAATCTACAATATTAACCTTTTTCATTTGTGCAGTTTTCCCCTCATTAGTTATAAAGACATAACCGTTGTTACCGTCAGAATCCAATAATGCATCAAAAGGGACAACCCAAGATTCAACTTTTTTTGATGTAAAAATTGTAGCTTTACCAAATAATCCGCTTGCCGGTTTTATATCATACTCTCCGGTTAGTTTTATATCAATAGAAAACGTTCCGGAATAAGGATCAATTCCTTCTGATTTTCTAAAAATATACCCCTTGATAATTTTATTTGGGTATGCATCAATTTCAATATTTGCAATGTCGTTTATTTCAGATAATGCCCAGTCTTTATCACTAATTGATGTACGTAAAAACCAATCCCCTTTTCCAGCTCCGTTTGTTTGAAGAATCGGCATTCCTACATCAACAATTTGCCCTTCAGTTACAAATCGTTTAAGTATATACCCGTCTTTTAATGCCCTAATTTCAGAATAATTCCTATTAAATTCTGCTATACTAAGTTGCTTTGATGATAAATCGAATCCCGTTTTTGCATTTTCTAATTGCTCCAATGTTGCAACACTATCCTTATAAAGTCTCCCGACTCTTTCAAAATCACGTTTTGCTTTTTCATAACCAAGTTTAGCTTGCTGAACCATTGCATCTATTTCACCGGTATTTAGAATTGCCAACAACTCTCCTTTTTTTACTTTATCCCCTTCTTTAACAAATATCTTCTGTATTATTCCGCCTATTTTAAATGACAAATAAGTTTCGTCATCGGTTGTAAACTTTCCTGAACTTTTTATCTCTTTGTTTATCAATTTTTTATTTAGCTCAATATATTTTACTTTAACAACATCTTTGTCTTTTATTTTTGAACTTTCGTTTTCTCCACACCCTATAATCCCTATAATAATTAATACTAATAACAATTTTAAAGTTTTCATATTTATTCCCGTTATTTTTCTCTTTTGTATTTAGCGTATGATATTAATACGTTATATTTTGTAATATTCAATTTTGTTTTAGCCATTGTAAGTTGATTTCTTGCATCAATTGTTTCAATAAATGTATTTACTCCTGCCTGATATCCCTTGTTAATTAAATTAAAATACATTTCGGCAGCCTTCAACTGTTTTTCGGCTGCGTTATAATTCTCTTTTTCGGTTAAAAATTGGTTTTTAGCTATCGATAAAGAGAGATTTAGACCATTCTTAATCTGTAGCAAATTTAACTCATTCTCTTTCAGTGATAATTCTGAAAGTTCAATTCCGTTTTGATTTCTGAATCCTTCAAAAATTGGAACTGATAATTGAAATCCAAAAAGATAATACTTTGTATCTTTATTAAATTTCCAATCGCTAGATTGTGACCCCAAATCAACAAATCCTGATATTTTCGGAATCCAATAGCTTTTTTTCATATCTAAAATATTGTTTGAAATATCAATTGCCTTATTCATAATATTTATTTCTTCACGTTTATCGAGTGAAATATCTAAAACATCTAGATTTTCAATATTTATATCATTTGATACTATGATTTCTTCATCTAAATTTCTATTCAATAAAAAATTAAAATACCTTTTAGCATTTAATGATTGATTTACTGCAGAGGTTAATTGACTTTGAATTTCTGCAACCTCGCTTTCGGAACGTAACAAATAAGCTTGTAAACCTGCTCCGTTTCTTAGCAGTGCTTCATTTACTCTTTTTGCTTCGTTAACCAATAAAAGTGCAGAGTGATATATTTTTACTGCTTCTAAACTGCTTAAATAATTATAATAAGATATTTCAATTTCTTTTACCAATTCCTTTTTATATAAATCAATTTCATATTCTTTAATTTCCACTTCATTTTTTACTATTTGTCTATTGTATATTATATCGGTATTAATAATAGGTGCGGATGTTCTAATTTTAGTATCATAAAAATTATTAGGCAAAAAATCTTCGCTCACATTTTGAATATTAGGAAAAGCATTACTGCCTGTTAATTGATTTAGTGTGGAATAAACCGGATTTAACATATCCCCTACCGGAATCGAAATAGCTCTTCCTCCCTTTCCGTCTGTATAGTCTGTATTGAATACTATATTGGGTAAAAATAGACTATTTGCGTTTTTTAATTCTATTAAAGCTTTATCGTAATTAATATGCTTTTGCTTTAAAAGTATATTCGATTCCAAACCAATTTTAATATAATCTTCCAAAGGGCTATTTATCTGCCCGGTAGTGGTATTAAAAGAGATAAGAACGAATAATAATATAAAAATTTTATCTTTCATTACAACTCCCATTAAATATACATTTTTGATTTTATGAACAGTGTTCACCATAAGTTTAAAATTTTTTTACCGAATTAATGTACGAATTACAGCTAACGTATTTTCAAAAAAATTCTCGTTAACTTTATTAACTTCGGGATCTTCCAAGAAAAATATTCTATTCCGGATATGTAAAGAAACCATGCCATGCATCAAGCTCCAAAACATAAATGACAAAGCTAAAACATCTGAATTTTTAAAATATCCGGCAGCTTTACATTCTTCAATATTTTTCACCAACATATTAAAAGACCTATCTCCGCATTCCCATCCGTCAACTTTTTTAATTTTAACGATCGGACTACGCAAAATAAACATTATATCGTAAAACTCCGGATTGTTTAATGCAAATTGAATATAACCTCTTCCGTGTTCAATCAATCTTTCCCTAGGATCTTCAACTTTTTGAGCTTCAATCTGGTGTTTATATAATTCATTAAACCCTAATATATGAAGTTCATAAAATATTGCATCTTTATCTTCAAAATATAGATATATTGTTGAAGGGCTATATTCAATTTTTTCGGCAATTCTTCTAATTGATACAGATTCATAACCCTCATCCACAAACAACTGCATAGCCGCATCCAATATTGCGTTACGCATTGCACTTTTTTCTTTTTCTCTTCTTTCGGTAATTCCCATCTAACATCTTTCGTTTTATGAACACTGTTTATTTTCTGTATGCAATTTAGTATTTAAAATTACTTTTGTCAAGTATTTTCTTAATTAACCTTTAATTTCTAAAATATCGCCGTCTCGCGGTATCAAAAGACGTGTTATATCTAAATTTTGATTATTAAATTCTTTTTCTAAAACTTCTCTAGAGGTAACGCAATGGTCAAGCGATTCCATATGAATTGCGATAACGCGTGAATTTTTATAATCATTTAATAAATCAATTGTCTGTTTCTCATCCATTATAATAGGAGGATAGCCCGGTTTGGTTGCTCCGCCTGAATGTGTTATTACTATATCCGGATTATGCTTCATAGCTTCTTTTACAACATCGCAATAAATACTATCTCCCACCCAATATACTGTCGGTTCATCTTCGCTTTTTAGAACAAATCCGCTTACTTCCCCCATCATTTCTTTTATAACTCCGCTTCCGTGTTCGCCGCCCGTTCTATAGATTGTTATATTTTCGTAAATTACAAAATCATAAACTATAACTATGTTATTAAATCCGTTAGTCTTTAACAGCCCTTCGTCATTTGGTTGCGCAAAAATTAATATATCTTTCGGAAGTACTTCAATAGCTTTCTCATCAAAATGATCAGGGTGTGTATGCGTCAATAATACGGCATTTACATCCTTAAGTATTCCATCAATCGTTATCGGTAATTCCACAGTTGGATTAGGTGCAATTCCCGCAAAAGATCTAATTTTTCCTTTTTCCGATAACATCGGGTCGGTTAAAAATGTGATACCGGAATATTTTATTTTCATCGTTGCATTACGAATAAGCTGTAAGTTCATGTTTATGTCTCCGCTTTTTATTATATTCTACTTTTTGTAAATTAGTATCTTAAAATTAATTAACTTGTTATATATAAGTCAATTACTCACAAATTTGTGGGTATATGTAAATTACAAAAAACACAAAAAATTATGAAAATTAGAAAAGTTTATACCTGTCCTTTAGAGCTTGTTCACGATTTACTAAAAGGGAAGTGGAAAACAGTTATAATTTATCAACTGGGTTATTTAAAATCCGCCTCCTTATCTCAATTAGAACAAAGCATTAAAGGGATATCTCAAAAAATGCTTTTAGAGCAACTAAACGAACTAAGGGAGTATAAAATTGTTGATAAAATTAACTACTCCGGTTATCCTTTAAAAGTAGAATACTTTTTAACCGAAACAAAGGGTTACAAAATTTTAGAGGCACTAAAAATTATGCAAGAAGTAGGCAGAGAATATATCGAGGAGAAAAGTTAGAGTTTTTTGTAGCGGGTATTCTATTTTTTTATTTTTCGTAACCGCTTAGTTTTATTTTAGTTACGAAATTTTTATTCCCTGCTTTGTGCCGGAATTGTGTCGTTGCATCCTGCATTTATTGCTATTTCCTTTTATAATTCCTTAATATTTTTATAATATCATTAGCAGAGATCTATTATTTTTTTTATATTAAGTTAATTAAAATATAGAAATCTTGTTTGATATTTTGTTTTAATTTAGTTGATATTGTTACAAGACAAAGGTAAAATAGTTATGAGTTTTGCACCATTGTATCCGCCCGGAATTCACGACATATCCATTGACAGTATGGATGACATTTTCGTTCATCCATTTGCCAACAATAAAAGAAGAAAATATTTAACCGAAAGGTTCAGAGCTTTTTTAGACAAATTCGCAGAACTTGGATTATATGCCGAAATATGGATTGACGGATCGTTTTCTACACAAAAGCCTGAACCGGGGGATATTGATGTTGTTTTCTTCCTTGACGCAGAACAAATAAATAATTTAGAACCAGACAAGCGAAACCTAATTGCAGAACTCTTTAACAATGCTGATTCTAAAATACGTTATCAATGTGATGTGTATTTAGTACCTATTCAAGATCCCGATTCTAGAAGTTATTGGCGTGGATGGTTCGGTTATTCACGTGATGAAACACCAAAAGGAATTATTAGGATATTTTATGCCATCAATTAAAAAAATACAAGATAGCCTCGATAAATTAAGAACTTTTGCTGCAGATTATTCTTCCAGACTAAAAGATAATCCTGACGACTTATCTGCTCAATTAGGTTTGCAAAGTATTAATAGCCAGATTGAAGAACTACAACAACAATTATATCATGAGAACTTAAAGAGAGAAAAAGAAATAATTCAGTTACGAATTAAAGGTAGCATAGCTGATTATGGAAGTTTCCCATTATCGTTAGCCGGTAAACTTACCAATGCTTTTTCCAATGCTATTTTTAATAGTTCAAAATATTTTCAATATGGGAATAAAGGTGGGAAGAAAATTGACAATATCATTTCTAAATCGATTGATTTAAGATTGGAAGGGTTAGGTAAAGGGTCAACAGTATTCTATTTGTCTGCCAATACTTCACCCGACTTATTTGGCGATAGCATTATTCAAAACTCACTTGCCAATGTGTTTGAACTTTTAGGCTCTGAATCTGATGAGCAATTTATTGAGAATATAAGTTTAGTTGGTTCACATAGCATTAAATACTTCTCGGATTTCCTTAAAAAATTAAGCAAAAACGATTTAATTATTGATTTATCTTGGAGCTCTCCTAATGATAATGTCAAAACTTGGGTAGGTTCTAAAGACCGTATAATGTCACTTTACAAGATACTTAATAACTTCAAATTAAACGAACCCGAAGAAGTGGATTTTGAAGGAGAAATAATTACACTTAGCATGAAAGGAAAATTTGAAATACTAACAGTTGAGAATGAGAGGATTTACGGAACATTTCCTAATGAACTTATTAAAACAATCAAACAATTACATATTGGGTCTTTTTGTAAAGGTGTATTTTTAAAGACAACGATTTTTAATTCTACTACAGGAACTGAAAAATATGAATATGCCCTTCGTGACATTGCTTTAAAGTAATATTTTATTTTTTATTCTCATTTTATTTTAGTTCTACTGTTTTTATCTCTTCCATGGGACGGTTTTGGGATATTTGAGTACATATAAATATCTAATTTATAGCCATAAACACTTGTTCTAATATATTAAGAATAAATAATGTGAACAAAAAATCCGGATAACCTATATTTTTGTGCATAACGATTACTACGATATATTTTAGACAATCGATATTAATTTACAACAATTTCATAATCTATATTGTACTCTTTAAAAAGTTTGTTTAAACTTTCTCTATCTACATCTGAGGATTTTAGAACATCAAAATATTCTGAATCTCGCCATGGCTTCATTTCATGAGTAATGTTACTTAATTCAATTGCTTTTTTATTACCTAAATGTTTGCATACATCTTCAATTATCGTTTTTTCTTTATTATTAAAGTATTTATCAAATAATTTTAATATGGGTTCAATACTATTAGGACTGATATCATACACATATGTTGTAGAATACCCATCAGAATAAACGTTCTCTTTCAATATTCCTTTCTCTATTAATACCGATCGATAAATATCTATATCTTGAGGCACAGGGCCATATTGTTTTTTTTGATATGGTATTTTTGTAACTTCCTCTTTATTTTTAAGAAAACTTATAACATCACAGAAATATATTAACTTGTTCAGTGATGTTCTTGTTGGATTTACAGCATAACTAATATAAGCTATTAATATTAATATTTTTATCTCTTGTTGTTCTTCAGTTTTCATCATTTTCCTCTATTCAATAAATCTTCGAAATTATAGATTCTGCTCTTCTCATCTACATTTTGTTTATTGGTTTTACTAATATAATATTTTAATAAATCTAAGTCAACATTCTCTGCGTTTGGAGGTACATTAATAGACTTTAAATCTTCCAGCCATGTGTCGCGTGTCACGATATAAAATTCTTGCTCTTTTGCCCATCCTTTTAAATTTCTTACAACTTTAATAAATCCCCATTCTTTGTCCGCCCTCCCTTTGATATTATCGTATAATATTTTATTTATCACAATATGAGACTTACCTGCATATTTTTCTAATCGAAATGTAAAGTCTATACCTCTCCCCATAACATCGTTTTTTGAATTGTCTTTATCATTTTCTTCATCGTTATAATATTCGTTAATATCTATATAATTAATCTCGGTTAAATAAGTCATAACTACCTTTAATCTTATTTCACATAATCCCTCAATTCCATGTACAATTTCTCTAAAGCTCACAAATTTTTTGAATATCTTATATGCATCAGAAACATCGCATTTTTTGTTGTTATTTTTACCGGTAGAATGTTTTATACCAATAAAAGCCATACATGCGTCGCCAATTGATTTTAGAATTACTTTATCTCCGCCTGAATGATTTATTTCATTTTTAATATTTTCTAAGAAATCTTTAAATAATGCAAATACTGCTAGTGTTTGTGATTTCCATTTGGTCCTATATTCTATTTTTCGATTTGTAGAATGAACTAAATCTATTAAAAACATATATCCATTCCACATCTCTGAGTTAAATTTATTAATCCTCTGCAATATTTGTTCTGGTTTATCCATTCTATTCCTCGTTTTTCTTAGAAAGTTACTTTTCTTCTTAATTTATTTTCTATTAATTTTTCTTGTATATTCCATAATCTCTTCTTCTAATTCATTTCTATCTTCCCCTATACATGGTATAACTACACCATACCGTTTTATTGTAAATCCGTCTCTTTTAGATTCCGGCAAATTATTATAAAACATCTTTTTTACTGAAGCTATTATATTTTGGTACCCGTCTCTCTTAAATTTGCCAATTGTCAAATATAAATGCTTAGGTGATCGTTCATCATCATTTATTGGATAATGCTCTGCTTTTATTTTTTCTATATAACCCCAATTTAATAGATTATGATACCGTTCGTAATCTACATTAGACATTATATCAAATAGCATTGCAAATTGATAATAGTCTTCTCGAAACCTATCTACAGTAATAATCTCAGAATAAATATAGTCAGATTTTCTATTCATTTTATATTCTTTTCTCTTACGAATATATTTTTCATTATCTGACAATAAAAACATATTCAAATTAGAGTGACTTGTTTTTAATCTTTCACAATCCCCTTTTATATAACCATATTCAATCGTTAATTCATTATCTTTTATATTTTTAACTTTGATATATTTATCTTTATAGTTGTGCCAGTCTTCGTATGCCGATATATGTTTATACAGTGTATCCCCAACATCAAATGCTTCTTTTTTAATTGGGGTTATAAACGCTGTCGGGACACACCATTTGTACCCCATTAAGTATTGCGTATTAATTCCAATTTCATTTAATTGTTCAAATAACATTTTTTATCCCCTCTCTATTTCAATTATTGCCCTCTTAAAATCTGATTCTCTAATTATTTGAATTGGTATGTCATTCCTTTGATAATAGATTGCCCCTTTTATTTTATTACCAAATTTCCCGTGTTTCCAACTTGGACTTCCTAAAGCTCCTACAACAACATAATCAGTTTCTTTTGTAACTTCTTCTTGATATATGCCGCCATATTCATGTATTTTATCAATAGCTTTTTCCCGCGAACCAATTAGTAATTCTCCGGTTATTACATATCTATAACTTGAAAATTGTATTGTTGGTTTTAAATCAAATATATCCGAATTAACCGGATCCCCTTGCGGATTACATGCTATCGCTTCAAGTAAATTTAATAATTCTGTTCTTTCTCCCTTTGTTACTACACCATCTGCAGTAATGTTTTTCATCATTATTTTAATTTTATCTAGGGGATATTCCACAAGAAATTCATCATTTGCCCATAACCATTCTTGTAAAAACTTAAACTCTAAATCTGAGACTACCCCATCATACACAATTAATGCAGCTATACCAATAAGATTATCAATCTTCTCATCTACAATTTTCTCAAAATTGTATTTTTTAATCTTTTCTTCAATATTCATTTTTCCCTCTATCTATTTTCTGTGTGTTTTGTCTCCGTTTGTCACTTGTGCTCCCCTAATTTCCATTGCATTAGTGACTATATTTTCTCAATTATCAAAAATACCTTGTTATTCTTCTTTGTTTTAGCAATATATGTTTAGTTTAAAAGTAATTGACCTCTCATATAGTCAGATAAAAAGTTTTGATAATTATGGAAGTTTGTAATCGTTTTATCGCATGCATTTGTCAACCTTTCATAATCATAATTACCAATTTTTTTGTAATCTTCAAAAACTACAAGACTTTTATGTGGAAGTTTATTTACTTTGAACTGAAGGCAAGAAATTGTTACCAATTTTGCTTTTTCTGATGATGAAACGCCAAATAAAAATAATGGGGCGTCTTTAGAATCGAAACTAAAATCAACCACATATTCAGGACTATTGTTAATAGGTAAATAATTTTTTTGCGGTTTAAAATTACTAAAAGATTCATATACAAATTCTTCTAATTCTTCCATAAATAAATTCCTAACAATATCTCTGCTATATATTGACATATTTGATACTTTTGCAGAAATTTGTAAAAGTTTAAATAAAGCTTCCTCTAATCCTATTGTTGTGCAACTTACTTGAATCTCACCTTCTATAAACTTTCCGCCATTTGAATTTATAATTTTGTTTAATAGTCCTCTCTTATTATCCGAATCAATTTCATATGAATACGAAAGTCTCATTAGAACGACACCCCTATCAGTAACAATAAACTCATCTTCGCCAATTTGTTTGACGTAAATCTCGTATAGATCGGCATCCTCTGCATAAGCAGGTAAAGCAACCTGTACATAATCATGGTCACTTTCTAAGACTAAGTACTTGTTATTAAGAATACTACTAATTTTGCTCGTCATTAAAGAGTTCATCCATTATTAAAAATTCAAAATAATTTTCTGCATTAATTATGTTAATTTCTCTAACAAAATACAAAATTGCGTTGTTAAAAGAAATGTTTTCGTTCAATATTTTAATATTACTTGGTTTATTTTCGCGATTTAAGATAATATCTTCTTCAGTTAAAATATGAATATGTGGGAATCTATGATGAGCCGTCATATGTTGACTTTTTGCACCGTTAAACCTATATAAATTGAATCTTCTTTCAGTACCCTTATTCTGCAGTTTTATACTTAGCCCAATAGAAAAATTATGATCCATTTCAATATGTTGCCGAATAAAAACATTAAATTTTACATTATTAATAGCATCACAATTTAATTGAATATCACATTCATAATATCTATCTGTTTTGTTTGTCTTAAATTTCCCTTTTGGCAGTTCTTTTTCAATTTTTATATATCGTTCAATTTCCTCATTTGTTAACATATTTCCCTCATTAAATCTTATAATGTTATTCTTTTATTACCAGTTTAACTTTTACATTTTTATTGGCTTTCACTTATTTTTTTCAAATTAACAATTGTATTATAAATTTGTTCTAAATTAAACATTTTTTGTAAAAAAAACAATTCTTTGTTTTAATTAATACGCTTTTTTTTGTTTTTAATTTGGGATAAATAATAAGAACTAAATCTTTAGAATGGGCATATAAAACTTTGCTTGTAGCGCGTACGGGATTCGAACCCGTGATCTTCGCCTTGAGAGGGCGATGTCCTAAACCGCTAGACGAACGCGCCAAATATTTATTTTTTGAGCATATTAAATAGCAAAAATTATTTATAACAACAAAATGTTTTTTAATAATTATTCAACTATTAAATCCGAACGACCCCACTCGGTTAATTTATTTTTAATAAACTCAATAACAATCTTATTTTCTTCGGAACCGTTCCCTTTTATCTCAATCGGTTTTCCGAAAGCTATATGAACTTCTTTTTTAATATCTATTTTCCCAACTTCTTTAACTATTTTTCCGTTTGACCAAGCATCGGTTAAAACAGCCATAGGTGTAACTGTTACGTTACTACGTTTTGCAAGTTTTACACCTAATGTGTTAAAATTTTGAACTTCAAAAATAGGGCTCCTGGTTCTTTGCGGAAATAATATAATAGATTTACCCTCTTTTAATCTTTTAGAGCCTTCGTTTAACACAGTCATTAAATCTTCTTTGGGATTGTTCCTTCCGACAATAATGGGTTCACGAGCTAAGATTACATGTTTAAAAACCGGATACTCGGTTAGTTCTTTTTTTATAACAAATAATACCGGTTTTACAGGTTCAATAATAGCAACAGGCACCATTGTTTCCAGAGTACTCATATGATTACTTAAAAATATTGTGGGATCCGGATTATTAGCGACATTATCCATGCCGTAAAAGTGCATAATAACACCGGCGCTTTCCAAAGCCTGCATAATATCTACGGCACTTTCACTCCAACGTTTACTATCATACAAACCATTTTTACCTAAGTTTGAGCAATTAATTATAATTTTAAATAGTTTTTTGTAGAAATGAAAAGAGGGAAATAAAGGAATTGGATTTATTGCTTCTTTTACAGTGTGATACTCGTTATTAGAAGCTAAAATCTCATTATGTAGTTTTGTTTTCATATTAGGTTTAATGAGATTTCACAAAAGAGTGACCCCAAGGGGATTCGACCCCCTGTTACCGCCGTGAAAGGGCGAGGTCCTAACCGTTAGACGATGGGGCCTAATAAAATACCAACAGGTAAAAACAAAAAATAAAAGAGTGACCCCAAGGGGATTCGAACCCCTGTTACCGCCGTGAAAGGGCGAGGTCCTAACCATTAGACGATGGGGCCTTGTAGGGTGAGTAATGGGGTTCGAACCCATGACCTTCTGGGCCACAACCAGATACTCTAACCAGCTGAGCTATACTCACCGTGTACGTACGCCAAAGTGGACTCGAACCACTAACCTACAGCTTAGAAGGCTGTTGCTCTATCCGATTGAGCTATTGGCGCATTTAACAAAGTCACTCTATAAAAGAACATTTTAAGTCGGGGCAGCAGGATTCGAACCTGCGACCTCCTGCTCCCAAAGCAGGCGCGCTAGCCGGGCTACGCTATGCCCCGAAATACTTAAATATTTTAAATATTTAGGATTTCTAAATTAATATTTTTTTTTGCAAAAGTCAAACTTTTTTATTATTTTTTTTATTTTTATATTTTCATTATTTTGACATAATGAATTTTTCAATTTTTATAGCAAACAGATACGTCCGTTCAAAACGAGGCTCAAAATTCTTATCGCTTATCTCGGTAATTTCTATTGCCGGTATAGCTTTAGGTGTTGCCGTTGTTATTATTGCAATGGCTATTTTGCAAGGTTTTGACAACACTGTTAGAGATAAAATCGTAAAACTTAATTCTCACCTTCAAGTTACTGCATTTTCAAAAAAAAACCTAGCGAACATTCCCGGTTTTGAACCTTATGTTAAAGAAAAATTAAATAATAACGTTATTTCAGTAGCCCCTTTTTTAAGTAAAGAGGCAATAATAAAATCAAAAGCCGTTTCAGAGGGAGTTTTTATATTAGGTTTAGATCCGAAAGCCGATAATTCCGAAATCAACAAGTTCATTATTCAGGGCAATTTCAACCTTTCTGACTCGTCCGCTATTTTTATAGGTAAAAAGTTAGCCGAAAAGCTATTCTTAAAAATTAATGATAAAGTTACACTTTTTAGTTTAAAATCTGATGCACTTCCTTCAGAATCGAACCCTCCGGCAATAAGTCAATTTATAGTGAAAGGAATTTATGAAAGCGGTATGGCTGAATATGACGATATTAATTGTTATATTAGTTTACATGAAGCTAATAACTTCCTAGGCTTAGAGAACACAATTTCCGGATACAATATTAAATTAAAAAACTTAAACCAAATTGATAGCGTAGTTGCAAAACTACAAGAAGTTTTGGGTTACCCTTATTACGTAAGATCAATTTACAAAGTACATCAAAATATTTTCACTTGGTTAGACTTGCAAAAAGAACCTGTTCCGATTATTTTGGGACTGATAATTATTGTTGCTGCTTTTAATATTGTTGGGTCTTTGTTAATGCTTGTTCTTGAAAAAACAACCGCAATCGGAATATTAAAATCAATGGGTGCCAAAAACGGTCAAATACTCAGAATTTTCCTATTCCAAGGCTTTTATTTGGGACTAATCGGAATAATTGCCGGTAATATTTTTGCTTATTTTCTCTCATACATACAATTAAATTATAAAATAATTTCTTTACCGGGTACAATTTATTTTATAGATGCCGTACCAATCTCAATAAATCCCTTGCATTATTTTATTGTTTCTTCGGTAACAATTATATTATGTTTATTAGTCGCTTTTATTCCAAGTAAAATTGCTGCTAAAATTAAACCAATTAAAGCCATTAGATTTGAGTAATTATGTTTGAATTTTTTATTGCGAAAAGATACTTAAAATCTAAAAACAAATTTAGCTTCATAACAATTATTTCTATGCTTAGTACATTGGGAATTACAATAGGTGTTGCGGCATTAATAGTTGTTTTATCAGTTTTTAACGGATTTGGTTCATTAGTAAAATCTATTTTAGTTAATATCGATCCACATGTTAAAATTAATATTATATCTTCCAAAGCTATCAATTATACATCTAACCTAGAATCACAGCTTAAATTAGATAAAAACGTTCAAAGTTATTTTCCGTTTGTTGAAGGCAAAGTGATTATTTCAGGAAAAAATGCCTATCAAATAGTCAATTTAAAAGGTATAGACTCTAATTATGCATTTGGAAAACACGGGATAAGCAAAATGGTTACATACGGTGAACTTAATTTTGCCGATGATGCTCCGTACCCATATATCGCAATCGGGTTGGCAAGGGTATTAAAACTTAGCGGCAGAATTGGAGATACTATTACAATAACCGCAATAAATAATCTGGAAAAATCATTTATCAATTTTTCAATACCCACAACAAAAAAATTTATAATAGGTGCGGTATTTGAATCCAACAACTTAGATATTGATAACTCATTGATTTTTTGCAACATCAACAAAGCAATAAAAGTATTTAACTATAAACATAAAATAAGCGGATACGAGCTTATTTTAAATGACTTCAATAATGCTGATATTGTTAAGAAGAATTTAGAAAAGAAAATAAGTTCAAAAGATTTTTCAATTAACACTTGGTATGAATTACATAAGGACTTATATAATGTTATGTTAATTGAAAGGTGGTCGGCTTATTTACTGTTAAGTTTAATAATTGCAATTGCCTCTTTTAATATTCTTGCTTCGTTAACAATGAGCGTAATTGAAAAAAGAAAAGATATTGCAGTATTACGTTCTATGGGGGCAAATAGCAAATCAATTCTAGGAATTTTTATGTTTGAAGGTATTTTAGTCGGGATAATAGGAACATTTAGCGGAATTATTTTAGGTTTAGCAACTTGCTGGGTACAAATTAAATTCAAAATATATCCTATGGATCCGACAAAATATATTATTGATGCATTACCTATAGAAATTAGAACATTTGATATAATTGCTATAACAGCAATGGCTTTAGTACTTTCGTTTCTTGCGGCTCTATATCCCGCTAAACGAGCAGCAAATACTTCAATAATTGATTCAATTAAATGGGAATAACCGAATTATGGAACCAATTTTAATAAGCCGCAACATAGTTAAATCGTATAACAGAACTAAACAAGGCAAAATTGACATATTAAAAAATGTTAGCGTTAATCTGGAAACCAATAAAATTACGGTTATTGTAGGTGCTAGCGGTGCGGGAAAAAGTACTTTGCTACATATATTAAGCGGTTTAGACTTACCGGATACGGGAAACGTAATAATAAAAGGTACAGATATTTCAAGCTTAAAAGATAGAGAATTATCTAAATTTAGAAATAAACATATCGGGTTTATATTCCAATTCCACCATTTATTACCGGAATTTACCGCCTTGGAAAACACAATAATGCCGATGTTAATAGACGGAATAAATATTGCGAAAGCAGAAAAACGCGGCTTAGAACTTTTAAGGAAATTTGGACTGGAAGATAGAATTGATCATAAGCCGGCAGAACTTAGCGGAGGTGAGCAACAACGTGTTGCGGTTGCGCGAGCAATGGCAAACAATCCCGATATAATATTTGCAGACGAACCGACCGGAAATTTGGATACCGCAAACAGCGAAATTATGCATCAAATATTTAATGATCTAAAGGTAAATGATAAAAAAACCTTGCTTATTGTAACTCACAATCCAAATTTGGTCGATATTGCCGATACAGTTATAGAGATGAAAGACGGTATAATTATTTCATCAACTAACAATACAAACTAGCCCTTTCAAATACTGAGATTCAGGGAACGAGGTTAAAATAGGATGATCTGCAGCTTGGGTTAATAATTTTATTATCCTAACCTCCCTACCGCTATCGAAAGCAGCAGATGAAATTATTTGATTAAAAATTTCATTTGAAATATGACCCGAACAAGAGAATGTAAATAATATACCGTTGGTTCTTAATAGTTTCATGGCTAAAAGATTAATATCCTTATATCCTTTGGAAGCTTTTGCTACTTGCGAAGCCGATTCCGCAAACTTAGGAGGATCTAATACTATTACATCAAACTGTTTATTCATATCTCTGTATTTACGTAATAGTCTAAAAGCATCTTCTTGTTCAAATGTAACTTTATTTAAGTCTAAATTATTTAATTTTACATTCTCGGCTGCCATATTATTCGCAGATTCGCTAGTTTCAACATTAACTAATGATTTTGCTCCCCCTTTAAGTGCAAAAATTCCGAACCCTCCTGTGTAAGAAAAACAATTTAAAACATCTTTTCCGTTAGAAAAATTTTGCAATAACTCTCGGTTATCTCTTTGATCTAAATAATATCCCGTTTTATGTCCGTTAATTATGTCAACCAAGTAGAATACTCCGTTTTCAAATATTTTTACCGGTTCGGTAGGTTCTTTTCCAAAAAGTACTTGTTTTATAATCGGCAACCCTTCTTTTATTCTAATTTCGTTGTCGCTTCTTTCATATATTATATCGGGATTAATAACTGTTTTTATCGCTTGTATTATCTCTTCTTTAAAATAATCTACACCTGCAGAAAGAAATTGGCAAACACAAACATTGTCATATTTATCTAAAATTAATCCGGGCAACCCGTCACTTTCTCCAAACACTACTCTAAAAGAATTGGAAGATGACCCCATAGTATCATTTTTTCGTGTATAAGCACTCTTTATTTTTTCATAAAAATATGTGTCGTTAAACTCCTCTTCCCCAAATGTCCACATTCTGATACTAATTTGTGAACGGGAAGAAAAACTACCAATTCCTAGCAGTTTATCATCTGTCGATTTAACTAAAATAGGTTCGCCGTTTTTAATATCACCTTTAAAACGTTGTAATGCTCCTGAAAAAACCCAAGGATGTTTGTAAAATATATTCTTATCTCGACCCTTATTTAAATATATTTCATTTTTAACTACAAATTTCGAATTCAATAAATTATTACTCCGCTTTAAAATTAATTTTTATAAGTAAATATAAACACTTAAATTTAATATTTAAAATAAAAGTTTTTTGTAATTAAGTAAAAAAATGTTAACTTATATAGTTTTTTATTAAAACAGGCATTTTATATGACCCCATTAATGTTATTGTTAGTGGTCTTTCTTCTCGGATATCTTGCAACACATTTATTTATCATTCGCCTACGTAAAACGCAATATTTGTTTATAGGAATTGAGTACATTATTGCGGGAATTTTAATAAATCCGTCCTTTGCGACTAAAATTAGCAAACTAACGGGCATTAATATCCCGATTTTATTAAATCAAGATATTATTTACCAAATAAAACCGGGTGTATTGTTGGTTTTAGGTTTTTATGGTTTAATAGCGGGATTAAAGTTCAAAGTTAAAAAATTAAACGAGTGTAATCAATCAAGTTGGTTGCTCGCTTTTTTTGAATTCTTTTTTGCTTTCCTTATTATCGGGGTAACAACATTTCTAGCTTTATATTATTTGTTTTATAACGGTACTAATCTGCTAATTATCTTTAGCGGATCATATTTATTGGCAACTGCATCGGCAATAACTTCTCATAGCTTTATTAGCGGAATTTCAGAAAAACTGAATCTTGTTGGTTCTCTTTATAAACTATTTTATAATAGCTCTTACATTACGTTTAATTTTGGGATTTTATTATATGGTTTTTTATATGCGGTTTTTAGAATAGAAAATACTCAAATTTTAAGTTTTACACAAATTGAATGGGTAGTTTTAAGTTTGTTTTTTGCTGCTATTATGGGTTTACTTTTCTTTTTGTTTTTAGGAAACGAACAAGATGAAAATAAAATTTATATAGCCTTAATAGGTATTGTACTTTTTAGTGTAGGTGTAGCCTTTCTGTTAAAGTTATCCCCAATTTATATCACCTTTATAATAGGTGCAATTTTAACAAACGTTTCGAAAATAGGTGACGGAATTCTAAGCGTCTTTGAAAAAATCAATCAACCAATTAGCGTGCTTATTGTTATCTTTGCCGGAATTTTTTGGCAACCGACTTCCTTTGGCTATTTTTTAATAATTGTTGTTATTTTTACTTTATTAAGATTTGCGACCAAAATGATTGCCGGTTATTTTACGTATTCGGCATTAAAGGGTGAACAAAGTATTCCTAAATCATCCGGCTACGGTTTACTTTCTACCGATATACTTCTTTGCGGTATGACTATTGAATATTATTTCTTATTTCCTTCCGAAATAATTCCGCTAATAATTTCGGCAATTCTATCTTCGGTAATTATCTTTAATCTTTACGGATTTATTAAAACCAAAAATTTCTTAATTGACTTTGACGATATAAAAAGTAAAACTTTATGATACGCTTTTTAAGAAGAATTTTAGTTATAACATTATTATATACAATCCTAATAATAGTAGGAAATTTACCGATTGGTGATGAACTCCATTTTATTATTACTCTGGTAAAATTAGGTTTTATTATTTTAACAGCATCTACTTTCGGTGAATTAACAGGTACATTAGGGTTATCAAAACTATTCGGGTATATTATAGCAGGTTTAATTTTTGGAGAGCAAGTAATATCGACAAGTTTAGTAAAACCAATAATTACCGAGGAATTGTTTAATAGATTAAGCTTAGTAAATAATATAACAATTAGTTTATTTTCTATATTAGTCGGATTATCTTTAAAAATAGAAAACATAAAAAACTATAAAAGATACATCAGTCAGAACATACTATTATCAACGTTTTTTATCATATTTTTGCTTGCTCCGATAATTTTTATAACAATAATTTATTTCTTTAATATCTCATTATTTTCTATATCGCAAATAATATTTATTTCATTTATAGTTTCAATTTTACTATTTAATTCGTCTTTTGAATTCAACTACTCGCTATGTAAGGAATCAAACATTGAAATACAAGGCACTTCCTTTATTAATACAGTATCTGTAACAAAAGAATTATTCACTTATTTACTATTTTTTGGTTCAGTTTTTGTTTATTCATTATTAAATAATAATTTTTTATCAGATATCAATTTTACCTTTGGCATTAAATTGGCGTTTTCTGTTTTAATGGGAATTATACTATTTGTAATCACCCTATTATATACAAAATATGTAAAAAGTGAGATTTTAATTTTTATTATAACCCTTGCGGTATTGGGAAGCGAAGCTTGTAGATTTTTACAATTAAATATATTTATTACATTTTTAACAACCGGATTTTTATTAAACCACTACGTAACTGATATTGAACAATTTAATATTTCTTCTAATAAAATATTAGCCCCGTTATTAATTTTGTTCTTTGTTCTTTTTGTATCACAAATAAATTTTATTTTCAATATTAACTTAATTTATGCAAGTATAATTATTTTTATATCTGTTATTATACTTAAAATGTTAATGGCAAAACTTGCTGCTTTATATAGCAATTTAGGTAAGAACTTATCAATACTGAATCTTTCTTCGTTTTTTACACTCGGAGCTACTTCTTTTTTTATACTTAACTATTACCGTTCCGCATTAAACGAAATAGTTCTTATTAATAATTTACTTTTACTTGTTCTACTAATTAATACACTTTTTAGTCCGATTATTTTCCGTTTCGGAGCCTATTTATCTACAAAAAGATCATTACGTCAAATAGATGAAGAACCAATAGCTAAACTTGATGAAGAAAAAATTAGACTACAAAAAATAAATAAAACAAGAGTAAAATTTTTAGAACCAAATATTTCGGATATAAATGTTAATAAATCACTTTACCGAATATTATTTGAGCTTAATACAATATTTAGCAATTTTGAAAAGAAATTTATTTTAAGTAGAAGCGAAGAATCTGCTGAATTAATAATTGAAATTACCGAATATTATACAGAAGAATATGTTAAAATAAAAAACCAAATACTTAACCAAAAACACAATTATTCTTCGATTAAAAGCGAATTATTAAATACCGAAGAAAGAACAATAAATTTATATTTATCAATTACAGAAAATAGAAAAGCAATAGAAAAAAAGATTCTATTACTGGAACCGTTAATAAAAGATATTTTCCACTCACTAAGTGATTTAACGGATACGCTTGTTGATTCTATTGACTTAAAAATTAATCCCTCAAATCTAAAACTGAAACATGGAAACGGTATTAAACTAAGTTTATTAAAACTATGGTATAACTTAAAATTTTCTTTAGTAAGTTTTTTCAAAAAAGATTATTCAATATTTATTAACATACATTATAAAAACTTAGTAAAATATTACCTATTAGGTCAATCTGCTAACGAAATTTTAGAAACCGTTAACTTAGTTGGCGTTGAAAGACTAAACACATTACGACAAATCAAAAAACTTTTTGACGATCAAATAAGTAATATTCAAGAGCTAATTAAACTTGTAGATGAAGAAAAAGATAATCCTGCGTTATCAAATATTATTTATGATAAATTTGAGGAGCTTCATAATAGATTTATTAATGAAATTACTACAATACAAAGTGATATAAATGAAACCGGTAATCAAATAAGCAATAGATTGCGTTATGCTTTGGCTAACCCTTTTAATAATTTAGTAAGTTCAATAAATAAAATAATTAGTCTTGATACGCCCCCTATTACCTATAAATACAGTAAAATTTTTGCCATAGGAGAAACTGCCCGCGAAAACGCATTAGAAACAATAAGATACTGGATAAACTATTACTTAGGATTTTTGGGATTGTTTCAAAAATCTGCGATAGTATATAGGTTACAAACTCAATTAAATGCTGTTATTAACCTATCAATAGGTCAAATTGTTAACGAGATTAATGAACACTTAAAATCACTAATCACTGAAATAAACACAAAAGTAAAACAACTAAACCAAGGTTTGAAATCACATGAACTAAGCTTTCAAACTATAATTGACAGAGCAAATTTACTATTGTTACACGATTCGTTAAACAAACATTTAGGAGCATTGGAGTTATTAAGAAAAAGCAAAAAATTCAACTTACTAATTGAAGATTTGATGAAAAGTTTTAGTAAAATCTCAAAAAATCTTCCTGAAAAGTTATTAATGTTAAAAGAAACGGATTTGATTTTAGTCGATAGGCTACCAGGATTTATTGAACTGAAGAGCATTCCGATTAGATTATCTGCAAAAGACTTATTAGAATACAAATTACCACGCGAAATAGGAGAAGTTAACGAATTATTAATTAATTATTTAAACTTAAGCGTTTTAGAGATAAAGAATTTATTTTCAATTGCCGAATATCATTTACAGACGGCAAATAAAGAACTTGAGAAGGGAAATAATGATACAGAACAGGTGTTAGTTAAAGAAGTAATGGAATCTTTGTTCGATAAACTGAAAATTAAAACTAACCAACTTGAAGAAGAAGTTTTTAGATTAGATCAAAATTTAACAAATAAAATTACTGAAAAAGTTAAAATTATTATTTCAGAAATTAACAGTATAATCGATTATAGACTATCTCAAAATATCGCAATAAAGGTAAATCCGGAAAAAAGTAATATTGGCGTTAGTCTAAAAATTTTAAGCTTGCTAAATACAATTAAAATAGGCATTAAAAAGTTTTACATAAATTTATTAAGACATTATAATGTTTATTTAAAAGATTTTGTATTAAAATCGCTTGTTTATTTAGGTGTTAAAAAAGAACCCGAAACAATAATTGCAACAAATTCTATTTATGCAAATGAAAAAAAACTTGCAAATTTACCGTTTATTTATAGAAAACTTTTTGACGGTGCTCCGCTAGAAACTAGTGATTTCTTTATCGGTCGAGATAAGTTTATTGAGCTTGTAAAAACAGCTTTTAATAAACATTATGAAAATAGACCCTCTTCTTTAATAATAATAGGCGAACCGGGTAGCGGTAAAAAAAGTTTAATAAATACAATAAAAAATATTGTATTAAAAGATGTTGAAACGATCCATTTTCAATTATCGGATTCTATAACTTCCCCTACAGATTTATTATTATTGTTTTCAAAACTGCTAGGTTTTACAAAACAATTAACAAAAGAAGAATTGATTGCAGAATTGAATGATAAATCTAATAAAAGGATACTTTTAATTGAAAACATCGGAAAGTTATATTTACGCAAACATAACGGTTATGAAGCATTAAAATTATTTAAAGTGATTTTAGCACAAACTCAAAACAACACTTTTTGGATTTGTACAAGCGGTAAATATGTATGGGACTTCTACTCTTCTAATTTCGGTATAACCGAGATTTTTACAGAAAGAATATATACAAATTTATTACATAAAAAGGATATTAGGTCTATATTGCTTAGTAGACATAATGCAACGGGTTTTGATTTAGAGTTTAAAGTCTCTGATTTTTATAAGCTTAAAAGTAAATTTTTCAAAATAAAATCTAAAGTAATTCAACAAGAAGAGCTTGCTAAAGAATTTTTTGATAAGCTTGAAGAATACGCCGAAGGTAATATTATTTCTGCTATGTATTATTGGTTAGTTTCCATTGATGATATTAAGAGTAATAAATTAATTATGAGACCCCCTCATCGTATAGCTTTAAGAATATTTGACGAACTTAATTCCGAATATTTTATTATACTTTCTATAATTTTTAGACATGGCTGGCTTGCTGATACCGAAATTGCAGAAATGCTATTCACCGAACTTAGAGATATTAAAACCAAATTAAACTATTTATCAAACATTGAGCTAATTTATAGAGATAAAATAGATCTTAATAGCGACAAATATTTTATTAACAAATTTGTATATAAGATTATTGAAGCGGAATTATTAAAACGAAATTTAATTTAAATTATGAAAAAGAACTTTTTGCTGCTTTTATTACTCATAAATTGCATCAGTTTTGCTCAATCTAATACTGCTGATTCAATAAATGTTAAAGACTCTGTTATAAACCGAGAATCTACCGTACCGCAAAAAATTTACAAGTATTTTGATACTATCAAGGCTCCTGTTTTAAAACCTGCAGAAGTAAAATCAGACTCTTTTGAAACAGAATTAGACGCATTAAATATATTTAAATTTATAAGTTTTTGGACTTTTGTTAGAATTTTGTTTTTTATACTTATTGCTTTTGTATTAAATAAACTAATTGATTCAATACGAAAAAACAAAAAAATAAAAGAAGAATACATTTTTATTGCTCGTTTGGTTACTATCTTAAAGGTTTTACTTTGGTTTAGTATAATATATTTGTTATTGTATCAATTATTCAGTAATACAACCGAATTGATATTAATATTTTTATTAATTTCAGTGATCTTTTTGGGAATATCATTTATAGATGTATTCAAAAATATTGTAGGGGGATTTTATATTTCTTTAAAGAATCCTTTTGAAATAAATGATTTTATATCAATAAAGGAAACAACCGGAAAAGTTAAGCGAATTAATTGGTTAACAACACAAATTATTACTGAAGCAGGTTGTGAAGTACATTTACCAAATGCGTTTTTTATTTATTCGTCAGTCAAAAATATAAATAAAGGTGAAAAGGAGAAACAAATAACATTTAATTTCCGATTCCCCAACAATATTGATATTGATTTATTAAAAAAAATACTTTCTGAGGCAGCTCTTTCTTCTCCTTTTACTTACGTAAAACAAAAACCTGAAGTTTATTTTATTGAAAGCAATTATGCAGAAAGATGGTATGAATTTAAAGTTAATATTTATTGTATTGACTCAATGTTAGAAAATCAATTAAAAAACTCTATAAATTTACACATATACAACGCCTTAAAGTCGGAAAATTTATTAAATGAATAAAGAGAAGTTAACAAAACTGTTAAAGCTAATTATGGGTATATCAAGTATAGTCGGATTAGTATCAATTATACTTGAATACGGATTTTTATTAAAAGGTGAAATAAGTATATTTTTACACGATGCCGTAATATTCGTTTTTGTGCTTTTTATATTATACAACATTATTTTATTGGTAATAACTGATAAGAAAAAAGAATTTCTACTAAGCCATAAATTCGAATTTCTTTTTATACTTCTTATTGCTATTGAGGCAGTATTAGCAGTTTTTGATAATAGCTTATTAAAAAGTTTGGGTATTGCATTAAAATTTAAAGATATAGCCTACCTTTATATAATTGTGGCTCAAGTGTTTATTGTATCAGGACTATTATTAGGTGGTTTGAGATACAACAATAAGATCCTTCAGTCTAAAATTGATCCGTCCCGTTTATTTGTTTTAAGTTTTATGGCAACTATATTATTTGGTGCATTATTATTAATGTTACCCGCCGCAACAACTAGCGGCAGTAATAATTTTGTTGATGCATTATTTACTTCCACAAGCGCTGTTTGCGTAACCGGTTTAATTTCTGTTGATACGGCTACTTATTTTACTCCGTTCGGACAAATTATTATTATGATACTTTTCCAAGTTGGCGGATTAGGATTAATGACCTTTACAACGTTTTTCGCTCTTTTCCTTTCAGGAGGTCTCGGAATAAAAGAACGAATTGTTTTGCATGACTTATTGGAAGAAGATAACATAGGAAAAATTACTAAAATTATTGGATATTTAACTTTAATTACATTTGTAATTGAAGGAATTGGAGCGGCAACTTTATTTTTCAGCATACAAGATAAAATACCAAACTTCCAAGAAGCTTTATTTATATCGGTTTTCCACAGCATTTCTGCTTTTTGTAACGCCGGTTTTTCACTTTTCAGTGCTAACCTAATGGATGGACTTGTTGTTAATAATTATATTTTTACAACAACTATTGCCCTTCTTATTATTTTTGGAGGAATAGGATTTGGCACTATTATGAATATCTTTAATATTGAATCTTGGCAAATAAAAACTAAAAAAATCAGAACTAAATTTAACTTACAAACAAGAATTGTTGTAATAACAACATTAGTGTTAATAATCATAGGCACTATCGCGACGTACGGACTTGAATATAACGGTACATTAAAGGATATGAGCGAGTTAGAAAAACTGCACGCTTCTTTTTTTCAATCTGTGACGACAAGAACCGCCGGATTTAACACAATCGATTTTACTAAAATTTCAACAGCTACTACTATTTTTTATTGTATATTGATGTTTATAGGAGCGTCACCCGGTGGTACCGGAGGCGGTATTAAAACAACTACGTTTGCTTTAATAATATTCGGTTCAATTGCAATTTTACGTAATGCAAAAAGTGTAACTTATAAAAATAGAACTATTCCAAAAGATACATTATTACGAGGATTAATTAAATCCTTTTTTAGCATTTCAATTATTACAATAGGAATTTTGGGGCTTGCAATTACGGATGATAAAAGTTTACGAGATACGGCGTTTGAAGTTTTTAGCGCATTTGGAACTGTCGGTTTATCACGCGGAATTACCGGAAGTTTGAGCGATGCAGGAAAATTAATTTTAATACTAATGATGTTTATCGGAAGAGTTGGACCTTTAGCTTTCTTATTTACTATCCTAAAGATTAAGGAAGCTCCTAGCTATGATTTACCCGAAGAAAACATCTCAATTTTATAGAGGAGTATAAATGAATAGAAAATTTGCCGTAATTGGGCTGGGTGATTTTGGTTATAGTATTGCCCTATCTTTGGCAGAAAGAGGTGCCGAAGTTATCGCAATTGATCAAAGTATGGAAATAATTGATGAAATTAAAGATAAAGTTACTTATGCAGCCAGACTTGATGCTACCGAAATAAAACCGCTGAAAGCATTAGGCATTGATAATGTTGATGCAGCCATAGTTTCGATAGGAACCAATTTTGAGAGCACTATTTTAACAAGTGTTCTTCTTTTACAAATGGGAGTTAAAAAAGTTATTGCCCGTGTTAATTCTAAAATTCAAGAAACAATTTTAACTAAGCTTGGTGTACATCAAATAATTAACCCTGAGTTGGAAATTGCTAGTAAAGTTGCCTTTAACTTAATTAACCAGGAAGTATTAGATTATTTTCCTTTGGGTGACGATTATAATATAGTTCAAATTAAAACTCCCTCTGCATTTGTCGGAAAATCACTTCAAGAAATTGATTTGAGAATTAGATATAATATAAATTTGATTACAATTAAAAGACGTTACGAACTTAAATCGGATGAAAACGGAGACACTACATATAAAGAACGTATTTACGGAGTACCTACTGCAACAACAGTTCTAGAAAGTAACGATGTACTGATTGTTTTAGGAAAAGACAAGGATATAAAAAAAATAATCGATTAAGTTAAAATTGTATCTCTTGTTTAATTAACCTTTTTTTTTTACCTTATATGATGTAATTTTTTACAAAATGGAGATATAAAATGACTACAATAGTAGATGTAAGAGGTCGTGAGATCTTAGATTCACGCGGTAACCCAACCGTAGAAGTAGAAGTTGTACTAGAATCAGGCGTTATCGGAAGAGCAGCAGTTCCAAGCGGTGCTTCAACCGGTGAATACGAAGCAGTTGAATTACGTGACGGCGATAAAGGTCGTTATTTAGGTAAAGGTGTTTTAACAGCTGTTGATAATGTTAATGAAATTATTGCAGATGCAATTTTAGATATGGATGCAGCCGAACAAGTTGAAATTGACCAGACTTTACTTGAATTAGACGGAACCCCTAATAAAGCTAAATTAGGCGCAAACGCAATTCTTGGTGTATCTTTAGCTTGCGCTAAAGCTGCAGCAGAATGTTTAGAATTACCTTTATATCGCTATATCGGCGGTGTAAGAGCAAGTGTATTACCTGTTCCGATGATGAACATTTTAAACGGCGGCGCACACGCAGATAATACCGTAGATTTTCAAGAATTTATGATTATGCCTCACGGAGCATCATCATTTGCAGAAGCTTTACGTATGGGAACAGAAACTTTCCACTCTTTAAAATCTGTTTTGAAAGGAAAAGGTTATAATACTGCAGTTGGTGACGAAGGCGGATTTGCTCCTAACTTAAGAACAAACGAAGAAACCTTAGATATCATTCTTGAAGCAATCGAAAAGGCCGGTTACAAACCTGGTGAACAAATTAGCATTGCTTTAGACGTTGCTGCTAGTGAATTATTTAATAGTGAAAAAGGATTATATGTATTCAAAAAATCCTCTAAAGAAGAAAAAACATCTGAAGAAATGGTTAAAATATATGAAAATTTAGTTGCTAAATATCCCATCATTTCAATTGAAGACGGTTTAGACGAAAATGACTGGACAGGTTGGAAATTAATGACAGATACTTTAGGCGGTAAAATTCAGATTGTTGGTGACGATTTATTTGTTACTAATATCGAAAAATTAGCACGTGGTATTAGTGAAGGTGTTGCTAACTCAATTTTAATTAAATTAAACCAAATCGGTACATTAACCGAAACTATTGACGCTATTGATATGGCTCGCCGTGCAGGATACACAAGCGTAGTTAGCCATAGAAGCGGCGAAACTGAAGATACTACTTTAGCTGATTTGGCTGTTGCATTAAATACCGGACAAATTAAAACCGGTTCTGCAAGCCGTACTGATCGTATTGCTAAATATAATCAGTTATTAAGAATTGAAGAAGAATTAGGACCACAGGCAAAATTTGTCGGTGCTCAATATATTAATTTCAAACGCTAACAGATTATTTTTTAATAAAAGACGCTCAATTGGGCGTCTTTTTTTTTCTATTTGAGTGAGGATGACATGAAAGACAAAATTGAAATGATTGAAGCGATGATTAAACAAAACAACATTGAGATGATTGACCTCAAATGTATTGATTTAATCGGTAAGTTACACCATATTTCTTTACCCGTTAGGGATAATTTAATTGAAAAATTAATTAACGAAGGAGTTGGTTTTGACGGTAGTAGCTACGGATTTAAGAAAGTTGAAAATAGTGATATGATTCTTATTCCTGATTTAGATACTGCAGTTATTGATCCTTTTAGAGAAACCCCTACTTTAAGTTTCCAATCCCATATTGTATTAACCGATTCCAACCATTCCCCTTTTTTACAAGACGGAAGATATTTAGCAAAACAAGCAGAAAAGCTTTTGAAAGAAGTTACGGGGATGGACAAATCATTATGGGGTCCGGAATTTGAATTTTATATTTTCTCTAACGTAGATTACGATACAAGAACAGCTACTTCTTATTACAAAGTTGAACATGCCGAAGAGTTTTACAAGCGTGCATATCATGCTGCAAATCCGTTTGATTTGTATGATGATTTCAGAGATGAAGCTTGTAAATATTTCAAGAAACTTGGAATAGATGTAAAATATCATCACCATGAAGGGGGTGAACGCGGACAACAAGAAATTGAGACAATATTTTTTGACTTATTAAATGCTGCTGATAATATTGTTATGGCAAAATATATTTTATTTAACCTTGCAAAATCAAAAGGTTTATATGTTACATTTATGCCTAAACCGATGTATCACCAACCCGGCAACGGTATGCATTTGCATATGTTTTTGCAAAAAGACGGAAAAAACGCCTTTTATCAACAAGGCGAATATGGAAACATTAATGAAATGGGTAGATATTTTATAGGCGGATTGTTAAAACACGGTCCTGCTCTTTCTGCTTTTACAAATCCTAGTACAAACTCATATAAACGTTTAGTCCCGGGTTTCGAGGCACCTGTAGCGATGGTTTACGGTCAAGGTAACCGTGCTTCAGCTATTAGAATACCTAAATATATCTCTAATCCGGAAGAAACAAGATTTGAATATCGTCCGCCGGATGCAACTGCGAACCCCTATTTATGTTTAACAGCTATGTTATTGGCTGGTATTGACGGTTATGTCAACAAAATTGATCCGGTAAAAGAAGGATACGGTCCATTTGATAAAAATATTGATGATGAATCTGCTAAAGACGGTATCAAGTTTTTACCTCGTAACTTAGCCGAAGCCTTGGACGCCTTGGCAGTTGATAATGAATTCTTAAAACGTGGTAATATTTTTACAGATGAATTAATTAACCAATGGGTAAAAACCAAGAAAGAAGAAATTAAAGCTATCGGAACTATGCCACATCCTTTTGAATATAAAATGTACTTTACTTTATAATATTGATTTTTAAAATTAGATGTAAAAAATCCCCATTCCAAAAAAGAATGGGGATTTTTTTATTTGTATTTCTCTACCTTCCGTCTTATTAAGACCAAATTTTTCAAACCAACAGTAGGCACTTTTTCACTTTATCACCCTTCCACTCTTTCACCGTTTCACTATTCCACTTTACTTATCTAGAACCTGGATTTATATGATGGCACTCTAAATAGTGGGAATTTCCTGTTTATCCTTCTTTTATCCTGCACATCCTGGTTCTGAAAGAAAATCCAAATTCAGCAAAAAACTAATTGATAAGGGCTTTATGTTAAGTTTTTTAATGATTTAATAAATTGCAGATTTATAAAAATAATAACAAACCAATAATAAAACCATTCCCCATTTATGGGGTTAGGCACTTTTTCACTGTTCCACTTTATCACTTTATCACATTATCACCCTTCCACTTTTCTGCCCTTCCACTGCTCCATTTTTCCAAAAAAAACGGAGTCCTACTAAGAGAACTCCGTTCATTCATTCTACTTATCTAATTCTGTTACGATTATATCACCACCGGAAGTAGTTGCTTTAATTTCTTTTCCCCCCTCATTACATTTTGCAATAAATTTAGATGTGGATATTTTTTCTGTACTTGAAAGCGGTAGACTTACGCTAATTTCTCCTCCGGAAGTCCTAAGTTCTAAGTTAGCTTTAATATTTTTTTCAAAAGCCAATTTTATATCGCCACCGGATGTACTTACATCTATGCCTTTATTTTCACCTTTATAATCTACATCAACATCCCCGCCGCTAGTTGCTGCTTCAAGTTTGCTATTAATTGTCTTAACTTTAATATCACCACCTGATGTTGAAACACTAATATCTCCTTCGGTATTTTCAATTAATATATCACCGCCCGATGTTGATCCTGAAATTTCACCTCTAGTATTTTTTAGAATAATATCACCGCCCGATGTTGATAATTTTTTAAGACCGTTCACTAGATCAACTTTAATATCACCGCCCGATGTTTTTAGTTCCAACATATAATCTTTTGGAACTGTAACTGTATATTTTACATTTATATGACTGAAAGAAGAAAAGAACCCCGATCCTTTACGTTCTCCTTTTACATAAACTTCTTTTTCTTTCTTCTCAAGAGTAAAATCGATCTTACTTTCTGCTTTCCTATTACCATAAATCTTTACTAGAACTTCATTCTTATCCCAACAATCTACAATTACATCCCCTCCGCCACCTGCAGAAACAAATAATTTTTCACCTGCATTTACATTAAAACTTTTTTCGTGTAATAACTTTAAGTCTTCCGCGTTAGTAAAAACGGTAGATAATAAAACAAATAATACTGCCAATATCTTTTTCATAACATTTTCTCCTAATTTATTATTTAGACTCAGAGTTTTAAAAAAAGTTACGCCTTGTTTTATTTTTATTGATAATTTTGCATTGTTATTAAAGCGTATTTTAATTAATTTAGGCAATTAATTTAAAAATATCGGGATTGTATAATGAAAATATTAAATTATTTCCTTTCATTAATTATTGTTTTTACTATTTCAATTAAAGCCCAAGAAGTTTCATTTGATAATTGGTTATTTTTAGGACCAATTAAAACAACCAATAGTGATATAGAAAAAACTCTGAAACCTAATTATTTTGAAATTCATAAACTTATTCCCGATACTAAAAATGAATTAATTATAAGCGGTAATCCGATAAAATGGACTGAAAAAAAAGATTTTAATTCAAACGAAAAGAATAATTTAGTTTATGCGGGTGCCTATTTTTCTAATCATAATTTTGCGACTATAAATTTTAGTTTATCAACTAAACTACCTTTTGAACTTTATCTGAACGGTAAATTAAAAATATCTGAATATAAGTTTAATAATGAAGGGAAAAAGCCATATGATTTCATTGCAGATTTGGAATCCGGAAAGCATACTATCGTTATAAAAAGTCTATCAGGCTATTCTAATTTTGACTTTGTATTAACTGCTAAGCCGGATAGTAACTCAAAAAACATTGAAATCAATTTTACTACCGATCCTACTCGTTATGTTACCTTTAGTGATCTTTTGGATAATCCTAAAGTTAAAGCTGTTTCTGTTTCTCCCGGCGGAAAATATGCTTTAATTAATTTATCCGAACGAAATAAATCAAAAAACGGAAATGATATTTATTACAGATTGTATAATCTAAAAGAAGCCAAAGAATTAGTTGCTTTTAGAGGATTATTAGACTTATCTTCATTACAGTTTTCAAATAATGATGAAATTGTTGCTTATACTAAGGCTGATAAAAATGGTACAAATCTATTTATTTTAGATTTAAAGTCCGGTAAATCTACATTATTACTCTCTGAGATTAAAAATTTTGAATCTTTTACTTGGTCACCTACTGGTAAATTTATCATATATTCTTTAAAAACAGATAAACCGGTTAATTCTTCAGGGATAAAAAAGTATGATAATATGACTGATCGTTATCCTTGGAGTAGTTCTTATAGTCAGCTTTATTTTATAGACGTTGAAAGCGGATTTACTTTTCAACTTACGACTGAAACT
>JAEXOD010000122.1 GCA_023447335.1 Bacteroidota bacterium | reverse complement strand
ATTTAAGATACTACCTTGCGGTTTTGAAATTTTCAAACTTGTGACAGATTTAAAAATATCTTTTGCATTATATGCATATAAAACTGAGACCAATAAACCGGTAATAGAAATTAATAAAATAGGGGTTAAATTTTGTCTAATTATATTTAAATATTCTTTAAATGACGTTGTTTCAAATTCTCTTGCATTTGTATTGTTATTGTTAATTTCCAATTCTTTCCCCTCTTATCTAGTAAGTAAAATTGCTAATGAGATTAATGCAGAGAAAATAGACAATCCTATACTCAGCCATTCTCTAAAAAAGTATTTAGGTGATGTTGGTACGACCAAAATATCCCCTGCTTGTAATTGAGGCGCAGTAATTTTTGAAGTAAAAAGATCCTTTTCCCACATAACATCATTTAAATTGAATTTTATTAATTCTCTTGTAGAATCAGCCAAAACTCTATAGAGACGAAGATCTTCTAATTCTGAATCTGTTATAGGACCACCCGCTAAAGAGAGAAGATCATTAACCGAAGAATTTACAGGGATAACATAACGTCCGGGATATCTTACACTGCCCCAAACTGCTACTTTTATATTTAAAGTCCTGGGATCTGAATAATCAAAATAACCGCCTTGTTGTCTGTATTGGGTTTGCGGCATTGCACCCAACTCAAAATCATTTGACTGTCCGTAATTAATTCCGGAAATCAGACAAATAAACAAAATCAATAATCCTACTTTTCTCAATATAGTTCCCTATAAGTTTGTTTGTTAATATAAGGGTTCATCCCCTCTCAATCTTTAAATTGATATTCTTTGTAGAAAATACACCACCCAATATTCCAAAAAATATTCCAAAACCGGGCATAATTGTACTAATAATTATAATCCATTTTGTAAAATTAACAATGTTAATTATATTAGTCAACCCTATCAATAAAAAAAATGATAAAATAACACATATTGTGCTCGCCGTCAATCCTAATAGTGCCGAACTTAAATAAATCGGAATCTTTATTGCACTTAATTTAGCACCGACTAATTTCATAATATTATAAGTTTCTACTCTTGAACTGTAAATTAGCTTATTTGTTGCATAGATTAAGTAAATAGCAACAATTATGCTGACAAAACTTAAAATATATAATGCTAATTGTACTGAATTGAAAAAATTTATTATTTTAAATAAATATTCGTAATCATAAATAACATCATCAACGCCGTGAATACTTTTAAGCTGATTAATAATCTTCTGTATTCTGGTAAACGTAATGCGTTCGGCATTCAATGTTAATCTAAATGATTCGGGTAACGGATTAAACTCTAAAAATGCAGTGAAATCCTCACCTGTCTCTTTTATAAACTCTTGTTTTGCTCTATCTTGGTTCACAAACTCAAAAGATTTTATATATTTTTCTTGGCTAAGTTTTTCAAAGATAGAAATTTTCTCATTTTCTGATATTTCGTTATCTAAAAACAAATTAACCTTTATTGAAGCAATCAAACTATTACTGTAAGCTTTTGATAAATACATACTTACAATTGACAAAAATGAAATAAATATAGCAATCATTAAAGTAAAAATTGTTATTAATGACGAACCTTTTTGCCTAATTAACGATTTTATAGCTTCTTTTAAATAAAAAATTATCATATTAGTAGTTTGACTCATCTATCCATTTAATAATTTGCCATTTATTACTTAAATCCTTTTTTAGAGTTAAATTCACCCTGCCTTCTACAAAAATTATATCAGTTGGATTAAATGTTATTGTTAAGTTAAAACTTCGAATAATATTGGTCGAATCTGAACTTAAAGTAATTATATTGTTCCAAATTAAATCTAATCTTTGCGAATTCTGAAAAAGGCCGTTTGTAACACGCATTTCTTCATCTCTTCCCCATGTAACGTCTACACCCCTATCATAATCTCTATACGTAAATGCAAATTGTTCTTTTAATAATTCACCGTATATAGTTGTATCTCTGAAAGTATATGAATATTGCAAGTTTTGAAATATTCCGTCAATATTTGATCTATCACTTAATAGTTTTTCATTAGATGAACTACTTTCATCTAATTTTGGGGCAAAGGGATTTGTACAACTTATTACCAAAAAGCCTAATAAAAGTAAATAACCGATAAGCTTAAAGATAATACCTCCCTTTTAAATCACTCCAGCAATTAAAACCTTGAATACTTCGGTCAGTCCACTCTGTTATAACCCAAACATTATTTCTATCAATCTTAATTTTAAATTCAACATTACCTTTGTAAATTTCTTGTCCGGTCGAAATATTTTCAAATGAAATTGTGTATTCAAATTGATATATGGCTTCATCTCCTTGAAGATTTGCAACTTCATTCAATAAACTTAATTCAATTGACTTATTAGCTAATGCATTATTTTTTAAATTGTTAAAATACCTTCTTTCACTGTCCCTAGTCCAATTTTGTAGTACATTAAATTTATTGATAGAAGAACCTGCAGGATAGAATTTAAAATCTTTATCTATTAATGAAGAATCTGCTAAACAATTTAGATAATTTTCCGTAACTTTTTTTCCGAAAGATTCTATTAAGTTTGTAAAAAGTATTGAAGGTACAGTTGCTTGTTGTAAGCTTGTTCCCGGTTGAATCGGAGTTTCGGGGTCACGAGTAGACAAAATATCGCAACCGACGATAACAATAAAAAATATTGTGAAATAAATTTTTTTATGCATTTTCTAAAAATAGTATTATTCTATCAGAAAGATTTATATCAAAATCAGCACCGTTATAACTTCCGTAAATACCACAAACTTTATAACCAATTTCTTGAAATCTGTTTATCAAAAATTCGGGAGAATATAGTTTGACGGATTCTTTAAAGTTTATTTGCATTTCATTTGTTTTTAGAATAATTGTTTTTTCGACTCTTTCTTTCTCAATTCTTCTTTTTTCATTTATTGCAATATCATCAATTTTACTGTTAGATTCAAGCACCAAATTTTTTACCAAATAATTTGTATTAAAATAGTCAAAAACAAGTATGCCTTCAGGTCTTAAAAATTCTTTTGCATTATTAAAAAACAAAAAGTTATCTCTATCATCTTCAAAATATCCGAATGAAGTAAAAATATTTAAAATTAAATCGAACTTACATTTATAGAATACAGTTCTAATATCTGAATTAATTACATTTTTAACTTTATTATCTTTTGCGTTTTTCAATAATGGTAAACTAAGATCAAAACCATTTAGATTTTTGTAACCGACTTCTTGTAAATATTTTAGATGTCTGCCTGCACCACAGGCAGCATCTAAAATAATAGAGTCTTTTGTTAATTCAATTTTACTTAATATTAACTCTAAAAATCTTTTAGCATCATTATTATCACGATGTTTATAAACTAACTGATAATAATCTGATGCGAACCAATCCTTATACCATTCCGTTTGATTCGTCATATTTCAATTCTATTTAATACGGCTCTTCCGATAGTAGCTCCGTCAGCAAATTCTAAGTCACTTCCCATCGGCAATCCTCTAGCTATCCTTGTAATTTTAATACCCATCGGATGAAGGGTTTTTGCAAGGAATAAGGAAGTTGCTTCACCCTCTGTATCGGGATTCAGCGCTAAAATAATCTCTTTGACTAGATTATCTTTAAGTCTTGACAATAATTCTTTAATTCGCAGTTGTTCAACACCTATCCCATTTAATGGAGAAAGCACTCCTCCTAAAACGTGGTATACTCCTGAAAATTCATTTGATTTTTCTATAGCTATTAAGTCGTTAATATCTTCAACTACACAAATTATGGACTTATCTCTCTTATTGCTTTTACAAATATCACATATTTCGTCTGTTGTTAAATTATAACAAATAGAGCAATAAGAAATATTTTCTTTTAAACTTAAAATAGAATTTACTAATAATTCTACTTGTTTTTTATCACTTTTAAGTAAATGCAATGCAAGTCTTTGAGCAGTTTTTCGCCCAATTCCGGGAAGTTTACTAATCTCTTCAATAGCTATTTGTAGAGGTTCAGCGATTAACAAAATTAGAATCCCGGAATATTAAAACCCGGAGGAATAACACCTTTAGTTACAGCGGCAAGTTCATCTTCTGCTAATTTTCCGGCAGCTTCCAAAGCTTTATTTACAGCTGCGACAATTAAGTCTTCTAGCATTTCTTTATCACCTGCATTTATAACTTCTTGTTCAATTTCTACCGAAACAATTTCTTTTTTTCCGTTTGCAATGGCTTTCACCATTCCACCCCCGCTTTCGGCACTTACGGTTTTATTTCCTAATTCATTCTGAACTCTTTCCATGTCAGATTGTAATTTTTGTATTTGCTTCATCATCCCGCCCATATTTCCTTTCATCATATTAAACCTCCGTAAATTTTAATGTATGATTTTATCAGTTTAATTTGTATTTTTATGTTTTATATTTTTTTATTTTTAAAGTTTAAATTTAACAAATTTTCTTTACTAATAAAATTTTAAGTTTAATATTTATTTTTATCATCAAATTAGGAAATAAATGATTACAAAATACGGATACGGCACATTAGGAGTAATAACTATTATAGTCTTCCTATTATTTATTGCAGCAATTTTTATAAAAAATCCTATTATCAAATATTCTTTATTTTCATTGGGATTAACAATTTTAGTCTTTTCTTTAAATTTTTTCAGAGATCCTGAAAGAAATACACCTAAAATCGAAAATGCAGTAATTTCCCCTGCTGATGGTAAAATTTTAATTATAAAAAAAGTTGTTCCAAATGAATATATTAGTGAACCATGTATTCAAGTATCAATTTTCATGTCTCCGTTAAATGTGCATGTTAATAGAATTCCAATTAACGGTAAAATTGAATATCTAAAATACTATAAAGGCGAGTATTTAGTAGCATATCATGATAAAGCTGATACAAGAAACGAAAGGATGATGATTGGAGTTAGCGGTAAATTTGGAAAAGTATTATTTTCGCAAGTTGCCGGAACTGTTGCAAGAAGAATTGTAACAGACTTAAATGAAGGTCAAAAAGTAAAAGTAGGCGAAAGATTTGGAATGATTAAATTCGGTAGCAGAGTTGATGTTCTTTTACCTGAAGATGTTGACTTAAAAGTTAAAGTCGGAGATAATGTTACGGCAGGCGAAACTATTTTATTCGAGTATAAAAATGACAAAAATTAAGTTTTCGAAAGCAGCTATACCAAATTCATTTACCGCCATGAATATAATTTGCGGTTTTTTTTCAATCGTTTATGCTTCGCAAGGTTTATTTACGGTTGCAGCTATTTTTATAATTGTAGCTTCAATTTTTGATGCTCTCGACGGTATGATTGCTCGTTTTTTTAAAACGTCTAGCAATTTCGGAGTAGAGTTAGATTCCCTATCAGATGTAGTAAGCTTTGGTGCTGCTCCTGCATTCTTGATTTATAAAAGCTATTTGCACACTTATGAATTTTGGGGAATTATATTAAGCTCTTTCGTTCTCGTTTTCGGTGCTTTTAGACTTGCACGATTTAACACTCAACTTGAAGATATTGAAACTAAACACGATTTTACGGGGTTGCCCATTCCGGTTCAGGCAATAACTTTATCATCATTTATTATAAGCTTTTCGAAAAACGGAACTATTCAACCACCTTTTCATTTATTAATTATACCGTTAATCTTGCTTTTATCATTTTTGATGGTTAGTAAGGTAAAATATAATGCATTACCAAAAATGAAAAACAAAAGCTTAAAAGGTAAAATAATATATCTTGCAATTTTGGTTATCGGTCTAATTCTTTTAGTATTAACTGGCGGTAATATACTTTTTTATATGTTTATTTCTTTGGTTTTATTTGGTATCTTAAGAAGTTTATATTATTTTTTTGTAGATAAAATTTAATAACAAAATAGAGAAAAGAAATTGTATCAAGTAACGGTAATTGTAAAACGAAGACCCACCATAGTCGATCCGCAAGGAAAAGCAGTGGAACAAGGAGCCAAATTATTAGGCTTTAATAATGTTTCTAATACTCGAATCGGTAAATATATTCAGTTTAACATTAATACCGAAAGTTTTGATATCGCAAAATCTGAAGTTGAAGAGTATTGCAAAAAACTTTTAGCAAATATGATTATGGAAGATTACGAATATACTCTGGAAGAAGTAAGATGAGCCCAAAATTTGGTGTAGTTGTATTTCCGGGTTCTAATTGTGATCATGATGCATATTATAGCCTCAAAAAAGTTCTAGGTCAAGATGCTCAATTTTTATGGCACAAAGACAAAGATCTTAAAAATAGTGACGTAATTATACTTCCCGGAGGTTTTTCGTACGGCGATTATTTACGTACCGGTGCGATTGCTAGTCTTTCCCCTATTATGCAAAATGTTATTGAATTTGGTAATAGCGGTGGACTAATTATCGGAATTTGCAACGGATTTCAGATTTTGTTAGAAAGTGGTTTATTACCGGGTGTTTTAATACAAAATACTTCGTTAAAGTTTATTTGTAAAGATGTTCACTTATCTATTGTAAATAATAACACTCTTTTTACCTCAAATATTTCTAAAAGTGTAATAAAAGTTCCTGTTGCTCATGGTGACGGCAATTATTTTGCCGATGAGGCAACAATAAATGATTTAAAAGCAAATAATCAAATTGTATTTAAATACTCATCACCTGACGGCGAGATTTCTGACAGATTTAACCCAAACGGCTCAATTGAAAATATAGCCGGTATAATTAATAAAAACGGAAATATTTTAGGTATGATGCCTCATCCTGAAAGATGTTGTGACCCATTACTAGGGAATACTGACGGTCAAGAAATTTTCAAATCAATTGTTTGCAACTTTATTAAATAAAGGGAGATTAAAATGTTTAATATAGGTACTGGCGAATTAATATTAATTGTTGTTGTAATTATTATTTTATTCGGCGCAAAAAAAATACCGGAACTTGCTCAAGGAGTAGGTAAAGGTCTGAAAGAGTTCAAAAAAGCCATGAAAGATGTTGAAACAGAAATTAAATCTGTTGATACTGAGAAAAAAGAAGAAGAAAAGAAATAAATAACAAATCGGAGTTTCTTTTTTGCAATACGTCAATTATTTTGAAAAAAAGTATTTAATACTTGAAGGAAAACTTTCTTTAAAGGAAAATGTTTCTGAATTTTTACATAGAATTGAAATCAATAAACATCTTAATGCTTTTAATTTTGTTGATTCTGAAATTCTTAATAAGGTTGATTTAATTGAACAAAAAATTAAAAATAACGATGCGGGTAAATTAGCCGGTTTGGTAATTGCCATAAAAGATAATATATTGCAAAAAAATTACTTAAATACTTGTTCTTCAAAAATTTTAAGCAATTATAATGCTCTTTATAATGCAACCGTTATTGAAAGGCTTCTTAATGAAGATGCCTTAATTATCGGTAGAACAAATTGCGATGAATTTGCAATGGGTTCATCAAATGAAAATTCAGTTTTTGGACCAGTATTAAATCCTCATGATAATAATAAGGTATCCGGCGGAAGTAGTGGTGGTTCTGCTGCTGCGGTTTCTGCCTACTTATGCGATGTTGCTTTAGGTAGTGATACTGGAGGCTCAATAAGACAACCTGCTGCCTTTTGCGGTGTGTATGGTGTAAAACCGTCTTACGGCTTAGTTTCAAGATACGGACTTACTGCTTTTGCCTCTTCTTTTGATTCTATCGGTTGTTTCACAAATTCAATTGACGATGCAGCATTAGTTCTTGAAGTTATTTCCGGAAATGATTCAAAAGATTCAACATCTGTTAAAATTCCAAAATTTAACTTTGCTGAAATTAATGATTTTAGAACTTTTAAAATCGGTTTACCAAAAGAGTATTTTGCAGACGGACTAGACCCCGCTATCAAAAATAAAATAGAAGATCTTGTAAAAAAAATAGAACAGAAAGGACATTCGGTAGTAAATATAAGCTTACCGAATACAGAATATAGTATTGCTACATATTATATTCTTACAACTGCAGAAGCTTCTGCAAATTTGGAACGATTTGACGGAGTTAGGTATGGTTATCGTTCGGAAGCATCTTCTTCTCTATCAGATATGTATATAAACTCTCGTTCTGAAGGATTTGGCGACGAAGTAAAACGAAGAATTATGCTTGGGACATTTGTTCTTTCCACAGGTTATTATGATGCATATTATAAAAAAGCTCAAAAAGTAAGAAAATTAATTAAAACCGATTTCGATAGAGCTTTTGATGAAGTTGATATAATCCTCACTCCAACTACTCCTACGGTTGCTTTTAACATAGGCGAGAAATCTACCGATCCTCTGGAAATGTATTTAAGTGACATCTATACAACGTCCGCAAATCTTGCCGGAATTCCCGGAATAAATATACCGATTGGAAAAAATGAAGAAGGTCTTCCGATAGGAGCTCAAATTATGTCAAAGCAATTCCACGAAAAAGATTTATTTACATTTATAAAACAAATTGACGAATTTTTAAAATAAAAGTATCAGGTTAAACCATGAGTATTTTATTAGACAAAACAACAAAGGTGTTGGTTCAGGGAATTACAGGCGGCGAAGGTTCATTCCATGCTCAACAAATGATTGAATACGGTACAAACGTTGTAGCGGGTGTAACACCGGGTAAAGGCGGCACTACCCATAACGGTATCCCCGTTTTTAATACGGTTAAAGAAGCAGTTAAACAAACCGGTGCAAATGCTGCAGCAATTTTTGTCCCTCCCGCATTTGCCGCTGATGCCATTTTAGAGGATGCAGACGCAGGAATTAGTTTAATTGTTTGTATTACTGAAGGAATACCTGCAAATGATATGGTTAAAGTGTATAATGTTATTAAAAATAAAAACGTTAGATTAATTGGTCCTAATTGTCCCGGAATTATCTCACCCGGGAAAGCTAAAATCGGAATTATGCCCGGATTTATACATTTACCCGGAAATATTGGTGTGGTTTCACGTAGCGGAACATTAACTTACGAGGCTGTAAAACAATTAACCGATTTAGGAATTGGTCAATCATCTTGTGTTGGTATAGGCGGAGATCCGGTGATCGGTTCAAGATTTATTGATGTTATTAAACTCTTTAATGATGACCCCGATACTGCAGGAATTATTATGATCGGAGAAATCGGTGGTAGTGCCGAAGAAGAAGCTGCAAGTTTTATTAAAGAAAATGTAAAGAAACCGGTGGTTGGGTTTATTGCCGGTCAAACAGCACCTCCGGGACGCCGAATGGGTCATGCTGGAGCTATTATTTCCGGAGGGAAAGGAACAGCAAAAGAAAAAATGGAATTTATGAAAGAATGTGGTATTGCCGTTGTTCAGTCCCCTGCCGAAATTGGCATAACTATGAAAAAACTATTAGAAAGATAAGAGGTAAAATTGAGTAATAGAACTTTAGCTATATTAAAACCTGATTGTTTACAAAATAATTTTGTAGGTAAAGTAATTTCTAAAATAACCGAAGCCGGTTTTAAAGTTATTGCTTTAAAATCTGTTAAATTAACTCCAGATTCTGCAAAAGGATTTTACGAAGTTCATAAAGAAAGACCCTTTTTTAATGATTTGGTTGAATATATGACTTCAGGTCCTTGTATTCCGATTGTTTTAGAAAAAGAAAATGCCGTTTTAGACTTTAGAAAACTGATTGGGGCAACAGATCCTGCTAAAGCTGAAGAAGGTACTATTAGAAAATTATTTGCAAAAAGTATGGAAGAAAATACTGTTCATGGTAGCGATTCTGACGAAAATGCTATAAAAGAAATTGCACACTTTTTTAGTAGAAGAGAGTTATTAGATATAACAGGTTTTTAAATTGCTTAAAAAATGGAAAAAATTATCTGAAAAAATTTTTGCAGATAACAAATTTTGGACTTATAAAATAGACCGTTTTGTAATTGACGATAAATTTGAAGGGGAATACCATTATGTTCAAACCAGAGGTTCATCAATGGTCATTCCCGTTAATTCCGAGAATAAAATTCTACTTACAAAGCAATACCGCTACCTAAATGATATGGATAGTTATGAATTTCCGTGCGGTGGTGTTGAAGAAGGATTATCTTTTGAAGAAAATGCTATCAAAGAATTACGAGAGGAGACCGGTTTTAGTTGTAATAATTTGATTAAAGTTGGTTATTTTGCCCCTTATTCAGGCGTTGCTGATGAAATTTGTTATGTATACATAGCAAAAGAATTATTTATTGCACCGCTTAATAAAGATTTTACCGAAGATTTTGAAATTGAATTTTTTACATTTGAAGATATAGAAAGAATGATCGATAGTAATGAGATTTGGGATGGGATGACACTAGCTGCCTGGATTATGGCTAAAAATAAAATAAGGTAATATTATGTTAAAAATTATACTTTCGCTCTTCTTCATATGCTATATAACGTTAATTAGTAGTAATATTAATAATAGCAATAAAGAAGTAAATTGCGGTGCTGATGTTTTGGTTAATAATAAACTCAGCATTCTTGAAGGAAAACAAGTTGGAATTGTAACTAATCATACAGCGGTTCTTAAAAATGGGATTCATTTAGTTGATACATTATCAAAAATTAAAACTTTACGCCTAATCGCATTATTTGGACCCGAACATGGGATTCGCGGTGATGCACCTGACGGACACGGAATAACTGACGGAAAAGATCCAAAAACCGGTATACCGGTTTATTCACTTTACGGAAAAATAAACAAACCGACTAAAGAAATGTTAAAAGACGTTAACGTTCTTGTTTTCGATATACAAGATATTGGTTCACGTTTTTATACTTTTATTTCTACTCTGTTTTATACTCTTCAAGCAGGTGCAGAAAATAATATTCCGGTAATTGTTCTTGATAGACCTAATCCAATTGGTGGGATTAATGTTAGCGGAAATATTACTGAAGAAGGATATTTTTCTTTTGTAGGAATTGCCCCTATTCCGATTCAACATGGGTTAACGGTAGGAGAACTTGCCAATTTTTTTAACGAAGAAGGTTTGCTTGGTAAAGGTTTAAAAGCAGATTTACAAGTAATTAAAATTGAGAATTGGAATAGAAAAGATTTGTATTCCGATACTGATTTAAAGTGGATAAATCCTTCTCCCAACATGGTTAGTTTAGAATCTGCATTGGTTTACCCGGGTCTATGCTTACTTGAAGGGACCAATGTATCTGAAGGAAGGGGTACAAAAAAACCGTTTTTAACTTTCGGAGCTCCTTATTTAAATAGTATTGAGCTGATTTCCAATTTGGAAAAATATAAATTTGAAGGAATACAGTTTTCCCCTATTGAATATACTCCTATTGAAATCCCAAATATGGCTTCAAACCCAAAATATAAAGATACAAAATGTTACGGTATAGAATTAAAGGTTGATACTAAAAAAGACTTTGATGCCGTAAAACTGGGTATTACTATAATTTACGAAATTAATAGGTTATTTAAAGAAAAGTTTGAATTTAGAAAAAAATCAATCGATAGATTATACGGTAGCAATAAATTATCTGAATTTATTTTGAATGGTAAATCTTTAGAAGAAATTTTTGCTACTTGGTTGCCTGAATTAGATAACTTTAAGAAAAATAGAGAAAAATATTTATTATATAATTAGAGAGAAACATGAAAAAAACACTTTTATTTTTATTGTTCGTTGCCCTATTTGTCTCATGCGGAAGCAACGATAAAAACGAATCATCAAAACCTGAGGTTGAAGATGTAGGCGGTAAAACTTTTGATTTGGCTTATAAATTTAAAGCCGGAGACAAATTTTCATATAAGATGAAAACCGTTTCAGGTCAGGGTCAAGAAATGAAAACAGATACCACGATGCGAACAGAATTAAACCAAACCGTTAATTATAAATTCGATTTTGAAGTTAGAGAAGTTGATGCCGATAAAAATACTGAATTTAGCGTTATTTTATCAGAGATAAATGTTGAAGTAAACGCAAACGGCAAAAAACATACTTTTCAAGGCGGAAAAACAGTTAGCGCAGAAGATAAAAAGAATTTTATTGAATATGAAGCAATGTTCAAAGTTCCCTTTGGTATAAGAGTAAATAAAATAGGCGAAATAGTTGAAGTATTTAAAACTTCAAAAATTGTTGATAATATCATTAATTTACAAGGATTAAAAGATAGTATTAAAAATGATGAAAAACAACAATACTTAGTTAATATGAATGAAACGGCAATTAAACCGTTGATTCAACAATTTTTTAGAAGATTACCTGAAAAGAAAATAGGTAAAGATTCTACTTGGACCTTCTCTTACCCTTCTGCATTAATGGTTTATAGACTTAACAATACAACTACTTATACCGTTAGAAATTTTCTTAATTTAGATGATGAATTACTCGCAAATATTGATTTATCGTTAAGTACAAGTTATGAAGGTAAAAATAAAGTTACGGAAAGGGGTGTTAATTATACCTTCAGCGAGCCTAAAATTTCAGGTGCAGGAAATATTTTGTTCAATGTTGATAAAGGTATAATGCAAAAAGCTGAAACCAATACAAAACTTGAATTAAATTTACTTATGCAAGCTCAGGGTATGTCAGCTACTAGAAAAGATTTTTCCGGAAACACAAATTATATTGAATTAGTTAAATAAATAGAAGAAATAAAAAATCCCCCATTTTGGGGGATTTTTTTTATGCATTGATTGCTTCTATTAAAATTTTACTATTTATCTCGTTCTCGGCAGAAAAGTCAAGATTTAATCCTAAGTAAAGATTATGTTTGTTAAGTATACTAATCGGCAAACCGTTTAATTTTGTTGATAAACAAGAGTGATCATTTTCTAAAATATAATAATCACTTCTATATTTTAATTCTACATCGATTAAATCAATTTTCATACACGCATGTTTCGTATTTATTAGTTTATCGTGGTTAATTGTAATATTTTGTGTTTCACTAAACTTATAAACATCTGAATGGAATAGTCCTAAACCACACATGTTAAAACCGATTATATTCGAACACATTAAAAACATTCCGTTATTAATCCCTATAATTTTTCTATTGATAATTTTTAGAACATTTGAAAGATTAAACAATTGAAGTTTTCTATTTGCTTTTAATAAATCGTTACAATCAGGCATTATAATTATATCCGAATTACAAATATTTATTTCATCTGTAATAAGTTTAACCGTAATCCCTAATTTTTCAAGCATCTTTTGCAAAATTTCTGCATGAAAATTGTCATAATTCACGATTGAAATCTTCATAAACTACTCATCAAATAATTCCTTATCAACATCAACAATTAATAATGGTTTTGCGGGATCTGTAGAAGCCCCTATTTTAATAGCCCAGCTTGTTTTATTATAAATATCTTCGTCAGTTACAAAATGATAATCTAATAAACCTTCCGTTTTAATACCGGTTCTTAAATAATTAAATTCACTTAAAGCCGAACTCCAACCATCCAATAAATTTTTCAGTGCAGTAATTTTCTCCTTATTATTCAGAACATGAATGATCATATCTATATCACTA
>JAEXOD010000169.1 GCA_023447335.1 Bacteroidota bacterium | reverse complement strand
GTATGGGAAAAGTATGTTACAACAATCAGGAATAATTACATTATCAAATTCTAAACCTTTAGCTTTGTGAATAGTGGAAATTATTGTTTTATCGTTTTCCGTAATTAAATCAGAAGTCTTACATCTTCTATAAAAATTCATATTTTTTGATAGTAATTTCATAACTACGTCCGGTTTTGTTTTACTATCCATATGATTTAATAGTTTATTTAATTCGTTTATATTCGGATCTTCAATTTTGCAGAATATCACAAAATCTTCTATTATTTTTCTAAAGGTTACCGGTTGTTTATTATTAATTACATTATCATAATATGGAGCCAAGTTTTCGGTGAATTGTTTTAACTTTTTCATATTTTCAAGAATGAAATCTTCACTGTTCTTTAAAACATCAAAAAGTTTAATTTTTAATGAGCTTATAACTTCTATTGTTGCGTTAACATCATCAATAGCATTATGAGTGTTTTTAAAATTGATATTAAGTAAGTTAACTAAATAGCTTAATTTATAACTATGAAGTTTTGGTAAAATACGTTTAATAATATCTATTGTATCAAACATTTTATCCGGGAAATTAAATTCCGAAAATAAATTGTTCCTTTTTAAATTGTTTATTAACATAAATTTATCAAAATTTAGATTATGAGCAACTAAGGGTGAGCCTTTTACAAAATTATTGAACAATAATAATCCTTCGGTTATAGACATTCCGTTTTTCTTCAAAAAGCTATTTGATATATGGTGTATTTTAGAACTTTCGGAGAGGTCTTTTTCAGTGTTAATATAAACATTAAATTTAGATCCTATATTACCATTAATAATCTCAACGGCAGCAATTTGTATAATGTCATCATTTTGTGTGTCTAATCCGCTTGTTTCTGTATCAAAAAATACTAATCTTCCTGAAATCAAAAGGTTTTTAAAATCTGCGAGTTCATTTGTATAGTCCAAATCTTCGCGCATTAAATCAGCTGGGAGAATACCGTTATTAAATAAATTATTTATAAAAATCCTTGATTCTTTAAGTGTTTTAAATTTACCAAAAATTTTTAATAATCTTACCCAACTAACTCGTTCAAAGGGGCGATAAATAGAATTTAAAAATGCGAAAATATCTTTTACAAATCCACGTTTAAATAGATCATATTTTGATACTTTAAATACATTATTGTAATAAGATCCACATAAATTATAAAAATTCTCGACATCATTGTTTTTATAAAACAAGAACGCATTCTGATCAACTTTACAATTCAATTGATTTATAACTTGTTCAATTCTAAAATATTGTCCCTCTTGGTCTAAATTGTCCCAATTATAAAATTTCAAATATTTTGAACCGGTAGTGATCTTCTCGAAATTTTGGGATTGTAAATTGAATTTATAATTTGTAAAATGGCAACTTAAATACGTATTTAGCATATTAATTATTTCAAAGTCACTTCTAAAATTAGAACTCAAGCTATGAAGTAAGTATTCTTTTGTAAATTCTTCAATTAATTCTAATCTTGCTCCGGTAAATCCGAATATTGATTGGTTAATGTCTCCGAACAGAACCACATTTGCATTTGGCTTTTGCATAAATTTTACGATATTCCATTGAATTTCATTCAAATCTTGAGTTTCATCAACTTGAATTATACTAAATTTTCCAAATTGATATTGTTGTTCGGAATTGATTAGATTTTTGAGTGTTAAAACTAGAATATCATCAAAATCGTATAATAGAGATTCATTTTTTAAGTTTTCATAGGTTTTTAGCTGATTTAACTCATAATCTGAAAAATGAACATTAATATTTCTAAAATATTCTTTTAATCCATGTATCTTTATTTTATAATTTAATGCTTTTTTTGCGAAATCGGTATAACGCAATGGGTGATTTTTAATTAATTCACATGATTCTTTATAAATCTCTTCGGCATCATCTTCATCAATAAATGAACTTGCTTGAGGAATTATTTGATTTTTTACTAAAAACTGAGTTCCGAAACTATGTATATTGCTTATAAAAACTTTTGAATTTGGCACTCTTTGCTCCACTCGTTCAAGCATATTTCGTGCAGCTCTGTTAGTAAAAGTCAAACAAACAATTTCATTTTCAGGAGTTTTATCTTGAGTAACTGCTTTTAATACTCTCTGGGCTATAAGTTCTGTTTTTCCGGTTCCGGGAGGGGCTAGAACCAAATGTTTGCCTTCGGTTAGGTTTAGAATTGCTAATTGTTCTTTGGATAAACAAGTAATTTCAGGATCCATTCCTTTGCCTCATTTCTACTATTTAATAAATTACTCAAAACTCTCGTTGTTTGAGAGTTTTGAGGATAGTAAATTATCAGTTACAAACTATAATATTAATTTCATAAATTTTGAATACTCTTCCTTTGCGGCATCAGTTGCCATCAACATAAAATCAATAGTTGTTTGAGCATCGTAATATCCTTCTAATACAGGATAATGCAATCTCATCATTATGTTATCTTCTTCATCTAGTATGAATTTTACATAAGTATAGTCAATAATCAATTCATTTAATAACTCATAAAATGCTTCTTTGTTTTTCTCTTCTGCTATATTTACGTAATTGAATAGATATACGGTTCCAACAAAATTAGGCTTATCTTGTAACGCGGCAACAACTCGTACGCGGGGTCCATTCTTTATACTTTCTTCAAAAGCAAAATAACGGGTTCCGTCTTCTTCTCCGGTCCAATTTTCTAATTCAATCTCTTTTTGAGCTAATAAATCTTCGAATTTTTTGATGCTTTCGCTCATAATCTCTTCCTTGTTTAATTAATAATTAAGTATTAAAATTAAATTAACCCCTTGCAAATTTGTGAGGAGTAATTTTAGTTCCTCATTAAATACAAACTTAAAATAAATAAATATTATTATTTTTGCAAGGGAAAAACATATAATAGAAAATTTAACAATATTTTTCTATTTTTGTAAAATAATAAACAGAAAATAATTTATCAAAGTTAGGGTGTTGCAAATGAGAATATCAAAAAAAATAGGTACGGTAGTTATTGCCGGTATAGTCCTTTTATTTATAAAGTTAGGTTTATTTGATAAAAAAGCACCGGTTGTTAATTCAAAAGATACGATTACTATAACCAAAATAGTAGACGGTGATACTTTTGGTGTTCTTTTTAAGGGTAAAAAAGAAAAAGTAAGATTAATTGGAGTAGATACTCCCGAATCCCGTAAAAATAAAAAGGCGATTAAAGATTCTGAAAGAAATGCTAAAGACCTAAACAAGATAATCGGTTTGGGCAAGCAAGCAAAAGAATTTGTTAAAAGTATTGTTAAAGTAGGTGATGAGTTGAAAATTGAGTTTGATGTTAGGGAACGTGATCAATACGGAAGGTTGCTTGCTTATTTGTATATGAAAAACGGTAAAATGCTAAATAATTACTTAATAGAAGAGGGATTTGCTTCCCCATTAACTTATCCTCCAAATGTAAAATATGAAGAACTTTTTAGAAGCTCCTATAAAACTGCACGTGAAAACAATAAAGGACTTTGGGCAGAATAAATTTTGCAATATTTTGCTTAATTTTTAAACTTTTATATTAGATATAATTTAACTAATTTTAATTTAGATTTAATACTTAATTAGGAATTGAAAAGATGATTACACGTTCACTCGTTTTAATGTTTTTATTTAATGTGATTTATTTTGCGCAATCAGATAGTGTTTATATTAGAGTAAATCAAGCAGGTTATCTACCTAACGATATTAAAGTTGCAGTTGTTTTTTCAAAGTCAGATTTTAATATTAATGATTTTGAATTAGTCGATTTCAATACAAATAAAGTTATTTTTAAGTCAAATAATATTAAAGAATTCGGTGAGTTTTGGGGTTATAAAAAAGGATATAGGTTATTTTTTACAGATTATGAGAAAAACGGAAAGTATTATATTCAAATAAATAAGCAAAAATCAGTTCCTTTTGTAATTGGTTATGATGTTTATAACGGTTTTGCCGATAGTTTATTGTTTTATGTAAGACAACAAAGGTGTGGTTATAATCCATTTTTAAAAGATAGTTGTCATGTTCATGACGGTTTTACAATATATCATGGTGAAAAAGATAGTACGCATATCGATGTGACGGGAGGTTGGCATGATGCGAGTGATTATTTGCAATATTTGCCTACAAGTGCTACATCTGTATTTCATATGTTATTTGCTTATTATAAAAATCCGAATTCCTTTTCAGATAGATACGATTATAACGGAAATAAAGTAAAAAACAGTATCCCGGATGTATTAGATGAAGCAAAATGGGGTTTGGATTGGATGTTAAAGATGAATCCGAATGATGGTGAATATTATAACCAGATTGCCGATGATCGCGATCATGCAGGCTATCGGTTACCCACTCTTGATTCAATAAGCTATGGAAAAGGTTTGGAAAGACCGGTTTATTTTATAAACGGAAAAATACAAGGTTGTTTTAAAAATAAAAACAGAACGACAGGAAGTGCAAGTTCTTTGGCAAAGTTTGCAAGTTCTTTTGGATTAGGATCACTGATATTTAAAAATATTGATCCCAAATATGGAGAGTTATTAAAAGAAAAGGCTGTAAAAGCATATGATTTTGCAAAAATTAACGAAGGATATTTTCAAACCGCTCCGGCTAAATCACCGTATTTTTACGAAGAAGAAAATTGGTATGATGATATGCAGCATGCTGCTGCCTCATTATATATTCTAACGGGTAAAAGCAATTATTATGAAGATGCTTTAAAGTTTTCGACTTTGGAAAAATATCCTCCTTGGATGGGAGCAGATACTGCAAGCCATTACCAATGGTATCCGTTTGTTAATGTTGCAAATTATTTAATATCCGAAAATAGCAAAACAGATGCAGACAAAAAAACTATTGAAAGTTTTATTAACGAGGGGTTATCCAAAATAAAACTTAGAGGAGAGAAAAATCCATTTTTAATCGGTATACCGTTTATTTGGTGCTCTAATAATCTTGTTTCTGCAGCAATTACGCAATATCGTTTGCTTAATAACAAAGATTATTTGGAAGTTGAAACAGCATTGCGTGATTGGTTATTCGGATGTAATCCTTGGGGTAAATGTATGGTAATCGGACTGCCTGAAGAGGGGAACTATCCTTTAGACCCGCATTCAGCTCTTGCAACTGATTATGGATATAAATTAACGGGAGGACTTGTTGACGGACCTGTTTATGGAAGTATTTTTGGAAGATTGAAAGGAATAAAATTATACCATGGTGACGAATATGCAGATGTGCAACCGAATTATGTTGTGTACCATGATGATTACGGTGATTATAGCAGTAATGAACCGACATTGGACGGAACTGCCGGTTTAGCTTATTATTTTTCCTATCTTCAACAAAAAGGTGAGGAATTAAAATCTAAGCATGGCGAACTTGAACTTAATAGAGGTGCAATTATTAGAGGTGATAAAGACAAAAAAAATATATACTTAATATTTTCTGCTCATGAATTTGGAGATGGTGGGGAAACCATTATTAATGCATTAAAAAACAACAGTATAAACGCATCATTCTTTTTTACGGGGGATTTTTATAGAAATTCAATATTTGAAAAAATAATTCATGAATTAAAGAATTGCGGAAATTATTTAGGTGCACATTCCGATAAACATCTTTTATATGTTGATTGGGGAAATAGAGACTCCCTATTACTTAAAAAAGAAGAACTTCAAAAAGATATTGAAGATAATTATTCGGCGATGAAGAAATTTGGTATCAATAAAGCTGAAAGTAAATATTATTTACCTCCGTATGAATGGCATAACGAAAAAGTTAGTAAATATGCCGAAGAAATAGGAGTGCAAGTTATTAATCTTACTCCCGGGACAATGATTAATCAAGATTGGACTATTCCTACCGGTGGGGGTAAATATTATTCAAGTGATGAATTAATTACTAAGCTTTATGATTTCGAAAAAAACGATAAGAACGGCTTAAATGGTGCAATTATATTAATGCATTTTGGAACTCACGAAGATAGAACCGATAAGTTGTACAATAAACTTGATGAAATTATAAAAGATTTGAAGAAAAAGGGGTATGTGTTTAATACAATTGATAAGTTGTAATAGCTAATTATTTGGCGTTTTAATGATAACATTAATTTAACAAATTATTTTAAACCTTTTCTGTTATTTAAATGTCTATTGCATAAAAACGGTGGAATATGAAAAAGTTTTATTTTGTTACAATTATAATGTTTCTATCAATAAATTTATTTACAACTTTTATAAATGCACAAAATTTGTATTTTCCTCCCATAATTGGTGACGATTGGGAAAGACTTACTTTTGATGAACTTGGATGGGATTCTAGTAAAACAGAACCTCTATATCAGAAGTTAAAAAGTGATAATACAAAAGCCCTATTGATTTTAAAAGACGGTAAATTAGTTATAGAAAAATATTTTGACGATTTTAATAAAGATAGTCTTTGGTATTGGGCGAGTGCAGGAAAAACGGTTACATCTTTTTTAATTGGTATTGCTAAACAACAAAATTTATTACAATTAACCGATAGAACTAATCAATATTTGGGTGAAGGGTGGACTAGTCTTCCGGTTGACAAAGAAAATTTAATAACAATCAGGCATCAGTTAACAATGACTACAGGGTTAAGTGATGATGTAGCTGATCCTTATTGTACGAGTCCCGAATGTCTAATTTATAAATCTGATGCAGGTGACAGATGGGCTTATCATAATGCTCCATATACTCTTTTAGATGGAGTAATTGAAAGCGCTACAAGTAAAACCCTTAACCAATACTATTTTAATGAATTAAGAAATAAAATAGGGATGAACGGGTTCTTTATGAAATCGGGCTATAATAATGTACTTTATACAAATGCTCGAAGTATGGCTAGGTTCGGATTGCTAATTCTAAACAAAGGAAATTGGGATACCATACAAATACTCTCTGATTCGGCATATTATAGAGAAATGATCAATACTTCTCAAAATATTAACCTATCATATGGTTATTTATGGTGGTTGAACGGAAAGGAAAGTTTTATGATACCGCAATTGCAATTAGTATTTAACGGAAAGTTTGTTCCATCAGCTCCTGATGATATGGTTTCTGGAATGGGTAGTGATGGACAATTTTTAAATGTGATCCCATCAAAAAACTTAATAGTTGTAAGAATGGGGAATGCCCCTGATAATTCGTTAGTTCCGTTTTTACTAAATGAAGAGATGTGGCAGTTAATTAATCCCATAATAGAGCCAACAAGTCTAATAAAAGACCAACCTAATAGCTTAAATTTTTCATTATCTCAAAACTACCCAAATCCTTTTAATCCTTCTACAATAATAAATTTTACTATTCCTAATAGCGGAAAAGTTACGCTTAAAATTTATGATGTCATTGGTGAAGAAGTAACAACATTAGTAGATGAAGAACTAAATCCGGGCATTTACAATAGGGAGTGGAAAGCTAGTAGTTTTAGCAGCGGAATTTATTTTTACAGGTTGCAGTCAGGTGATTTTATCGAGACGAAAAAAATGTGTCTGATTAAGTAATTGTGTTATAGAACTAATAAGACTTTGTATCTGTTATTAATAAAAACCGGAGTTTATATGTTGAAATTAATAGCTGTATTTGCTTTTTTAAGTTTTTTAACAATTAATGCCCAAAACACAAAAGGGGATAAAATGAATAATATTTTAGAATATAAAGTAAAAGATATTAAGGGAAAAGAAGTTAACTTAAACAGTTACAAAGGTAAAGTTCTTCTTATAGTAAATGTTGCCAGTAAATGTGGTTATACAAAACAATATAAAGGTTTGCAGGAACTCTATTCAAAATATAAAGGAGATGGATTTGAAATATTAGGTTTTCCCTGTAACGATTTTGGTAACCAAGAACCGGGGACTAATGAACAGATTTCTGAATTTTGCGAAATGAATTTTGGGGTAACTTTCCCGTTGTTTGATAAAGTAAAAGTTCTTGGCGAAAATAAAGCTACCTTATATGCCAAATTAACTGATAACGATGTTACCGGTAAAGAAGAAATTAAATGGAATTTTGAAAAGTTCTTAATTGATAAAAACGGTAATATAGTGAAAAAATACAAAAGCGGTATTGAACCGCTTTCGAAAGAACTTGTTGAAGACTTGGAAAAAGAACTTAAGAAGTAGTTTTTCCCATTTCTTCCTTTACAACAAATTTGGCGGCAATTAAATTGTTATGTGAAACATTTAAGTTGCCGCTTATTTTTCTAATAAAATACTCTTCGTAACTATTTATCACGTTATCGGCTAAAATAATACGCCATAGATTTTCAACAATTTTATATTTATCTTCAGCAGAAAGTTTGTTGTTAATAACTTCGGTAAACTCAAACAAGCTTACGCTTTTTTTTCTAACTTCGTCGGTATGCTTAATCAATTCTTCAATTTCTAAATCAGTCAAATTGAATTGTTTTTTTAGGATATTAAAAATCTGTTCCTTCTCGATAACGGAAAAATCATCATCTGAGTAAGCAATTTCTAAAAAAATAGCACATGTAGCAATTTGCAAGTTGTTTTTATCATTAACAACTTGAGAAATATCATTTGAACTTTCGTTACTTTCCCTAAAAAGTTTTTTTAAAGCATTAAGCATAAATACCTCTTAATATTCAATAACTTGATATTCAGTTTTCTTTTTTGTGTTTGGGTATCTTTCGTAAATTTCCACTAAATATTTAATTATTTCTGCAGTATTATCGTTAACTTGGTCATAATTATAGCGCCAAGTCCAGTTTCCGCCTAATTTACCAGGGAAATTCATCCTTGCATCACTTCCTAAATTTAGAATATCTTGCAAAGGAATTAAAACTAAATTAGCTACAGATTTATAAGCTTCTTTAATAATTTGATAACAAATGTTTTCTCCGTAATATCCTAAATAGTCACAAGTCCATTTATATAATTCAGGATCCTCGTTTTTTGCTTTTTCAAAGAAACCTCGAGTTGTATCATTATCGTGTGAACCTGTATAAACAACGCAATTAGGAATAAAATTATGAGGTAAAAATTTCTTTTCACCATCTTTACCGAAGGCAAATTGCATTATTTTCATTCCCGGAAAATCAAATTTATCTCTTAAATCAACAACAGATTCAGTTATAAGCCCTAAGTCTTCTGCTAAAATAGGTGCATTTCCAAGTTTTTCCTTAATTGTTTTAAATAATTTTTCACCCGGTGCCTTAACCCATTTACCATACTGAGCTGTAGGCGCATCTCCCGGTATTTCAAAGAAAGCATCAAAACCTCTGAAATGGTCTATTCTTACAAAATCAACCATCTCAAAGAGCTTAGCAAATCTTTTTTGCCACCACAAGAAGTCGTCTTTTTCCATTTCTTCCCAACGATACAAAGGATTACCCCAGAGCTGTCCTGTAGGACTGAAATAGTCAGGGGGAACTCCGGCACAGGTTAACAATTTTCCTTTCTCATCAACAGTAAATAACTCTTTATTTGCCCAAAGATCGGAGCTATCATAAGCAATAAATATTGGTAAGTCACCAACAACTTTAATATAGTTTTTATTTGCATATTCTTTTACTTTCATCCATTGACGATCAAAAATAAACTGAATATAATTAAAATAGTCAATTTTATCAGATAGCATTTCAGTCCATTTTTCAACAGCACCGTCATATCTAAATGCTATTTCCGGAGTCCAGTCTGTCCAAGCAACGCCTGCATGATATTCTTTAGCAGCCATAAATAAGGAAAAATCCTTTAACCATGATGAGTTAATATTAACAAACTTATTAAAGTCTTCGATAAAATTTTCTCTTTTATCATTAAAAATTGAATAAGATTTTTTTAAGAGTTCAGTTTTTAAACCAATAACTTTTCCAAAATCAATATGAGTGGTGAATAAGTCGGGATAATTATTAATGTCTTCTTGTTCCAACAATCCGTCTTCGACCAACAATTCAGGACTGATTAGTAACGGATTTCCTGCAAAAGCAGAAAAACATTGATAGGGGGAATCACCGTATCCGGTAGGTCCCAACGGAAAAACTTGCCATAACGACTGTTCGGCTTTAACTAAAAAATCAACAAATTTGTAAGCTTCTTTACCAAGGTCTCCTATACCAAACTTACCGGGTAAAGAAGTGGGATGCAGCAAAATTCCGGCACATCTTTCAAAACTCATTTTTTCCTCAATTTTTGTTTTTGTTATATTGCAAGTTACAAAAAAAATATGATTTTTAAATATTATTTTAATAATAATATAAAACGTAAACGTTTAAGTTTATAAATTCCAAAAAAATAAATTTTTTGCTTTATTAAAATTTAATTTGTTTTTTTTAAATGATTTAACTTAATTTAAGATAAACTTTTTTTCTTTTACATCTTCCTGTATTACTAATGAAAGTCTCAAAGTGTTCCGCTTTAAGAGAGTGGGGCTTATTATCAAAATTTACGTTGAAAATAAAAGTTATTTAATGATATTATATTATATGAAAGGGAAATAAAATGAAAATTCCAAGACTTTTTACAAAGTCAGGTAAAAAGGCTGATTTTGATATCAAGTATGAAGAGCGAGTTTCTGAGATTAAAAACACTGATCAGAGTGTTGTCTTTAAAATGGAAAAAGTTACTGTTCCGAGTTTTTGGTCTCAAGTTGCAACTGATATTTTGGTAAGCAAATATATGAGAAAAGCCGGAGTACCTGCATTTACAAAAAAAATACCCGAAGAAGGAATTCCCGAGTGGTTACAAAAAAGTGAGCCTGATACTGAAAAACTGGAAAAATTGCCGGTTGATAAACGCTTTTGTGCAGAAAATACTGCACAGCAAGTTTTTAATCGTTTAGCAGGTACATGGACATATTGGGGATGGAAAGCAGGTTTTTTTGATACCGAAGAAGATGCATTAACCTATTATGATGAAATGTTTTATATGCTTGCTTATCAGATGTGTGCACCTAATAGTCCGCAATGGTTTAATACCGGTTTAAATTGGGCATATGGTATAAACGGACCCTCGCAAGGACACTATTATGTTGATTTCGAATCTAAAGAGCTTGTTCAGTCTGTTGATGCTTATACACATCCACAACCGCATGCTTGTTTTATTCAGTCAATTAGTGATGATTTGGTAAACGAGGGGGGGATAATGGAGCTTTGGGTGCGTGAAGCTCGATTATTTAAATACGGTAGTGGTACCGGCACTAATTTTTCAGATATCAGGGGTATAAACGAACCGCTTAGCGGCGGAGGTAAATCATCGGGATTAATGAGCTTTTTAAGAATAGGTGACCGATCTGCCGGAGCTATTAAATCGGGCGGAACTACGCGAAGAGCGGCAAAAATGGTTACTTTGGATATTGATCATCCCGATATTGAAGAATATATAAACTGGAAAGTAGTTGAAGAGCAAAAAGTTGCAGCGATTGTAGCAGGTAGTAAAATTTGTAATTACCATTGTAATAATATTATAAGTGCTTGTTATGCAGAGCATCCCGAAAACGAAAGATTTAATAAGCTCACTAATAAAAAATTAAAACAAGCTATTCATGAATCACGCAAACAGTATGTACCGGAACAATTAATTGAAAAAGTTATTCAATTTGCAAAGCTGGGATTCAAGTCAATTGAATTTCCGGTTTATGATACAGATTGGAACGGAGAAGCTTATGCAACAGTTTCCGGACAAAACTCTAACAACTCAATCAGAATAACAAATAAATTTATGAATTCTGTTATTGAGGATAAAAATTGGGCATTGTATTGGCGTACGGAACTTAAAAAAGCAAAAAAAGGAAATCGGGAAGCAAATCCCTTTAAAGTTTTAAAAGCTAAAAAAATATGGGATGATATCGCAATTGCTGCATGGAATTGTGCTGATCCGGGTTTGCAATATCATGATACCATTAACGAATGGCACACATGTTTGGCAGACGGAGAGATAAAAGCCTCTAACCCTTGTAGCGAATATATGTTTTTAGATGATACTGCTTGTAACCTTGCTTCTTTAAACTTGGTTCGTTTTTATGATGAAGTAAAAGGAAAATATAAAATTAACGAGTTTAGACATGCAACAAAACTTTGGACAATTGCACTTGAAATTAGTGTATTAATGGCACAATATCCGAGTAAAGAAGTTGCATTAAGAAGCTATTTATATAGAACTTTAGGTTTAGGATACGCAAATTTAGGCTCTTTATTGATGCGTGCGGGAATTCCTTACGATAGTCAAGAGGCTTTGGCTTTAACCGGTGCAATTACTGCTATTATGCATTTTAACGCATATTCTACAAGTGCCGAGATGGCTAAAGAATTAGGAGCATTCCCAAGATACGAGCAGAATAAAGATCATATGCTAAGAGTGATACGTAATCATAGAAGAGCTGCTTTTAATAGTAAAGATGCCGAATATGAAGGATTGACGATACCTCCGATGGGAATTAATGAAAAATATTGCCCAAAGGATTTGTTAACAGCAGCAAGAGAGGATGCAGATAAAGCTCTTGAATTAGGTGAAAAATATGGCTATCGAAATGCTCAAGTTACAGTTTTAGCTCCTACAGGTACAATCGGTCTTGTTATGGATTGTGATACTACAGGAATTGAACCTGATTATGCGCTTGTAAAGTATAAAAAACTGGCGGGTGGAGGTTATTTTAAAATTATTAATCAATCAATTCCTCCTTCCCTAAAAACATTAGGATATAGTACAGAACAAATTGAAGAAATCGAAAAATATGCTGTCGGAAAAGGAACGCTGAAAGGATGTCCTTATATAAATCCAGAAACACTTAAAGACAAAGGTTTTACAAAAGAGATATTTGAAAAAATAGAAAAAATATTAACCGGTTCGTTTGACCTAAATTCCGTTTTTAACAAATTTACACTTGGTGAAGATTTTTGCATTAAAACATTAAATATTGAAAAAGAGAAATTAAACGATTATAATTTTTCTATATTAGAAGAATTAGGTTTTACTAAGGAAGAAATAGCAGCTGCAAATGATTATGTTTGCGGAACTATGACGGTTGAAGGAGCACCTTATTTAAAAAGCGAACATTATTCGGTTTTTGATTGTGCAAATAAGAACGGAAAAAAAGGAAAACGTTTTATTCGTCACCAAGCACACCTTTTGGTTATGGCTGCCGCACAACCATTTTTATCCGGAGCTATATCAAAAACAATAAATCTCCAAAATTCGGCTACAATTAATGAAGTTGAAGAATGTTATATGTTAGGCTGGAAATTGGGATTAAAAGCTACTGCACTTTATCGTGATAGCTCAAAACTTTCTCAACCGCTTAATTCAATAACTGCGGATGATGCAGAAGAAATTTTAGAAGCAAAAGAAAACAACGATTTAGTAAAAATAGCAGAAAAAATTATTCATAGATATATTGCAAAAAGAAGAAGACTACCCGATAGAAGAATCGGTTACACTCAAAAAGCTAAAATTAACGGACAAACCGTATATATTAGAACCGGTGAATATGAAAACGGTCAACTGGGTGAAATATTTTTAGACATGCATAAAGAAGGTGCTGCATTTAGATCACTATTAAATAATTTTGCAATTGCAATTTCTTTAGGTTTACAACATGGCGTTCCGCTTGAAGAGTTTGTTGATGCTTTTATTTTTACAAAATTTGAACCAAGCGGTATGATTGTAGGGAACGATAGAATTAGAATGGCAACTTCGGTTATTGATTACATATTTAGGGAATTAGCAGTTTCTTACTTAGGAAGATATGACCTTGCTCATGTTTCCGAAGAAGAAATTGAATTGAAATCTCGTTCAAAATCACAGTATGATGATGATTTTGAAAGTGAGGAAATTGTTAGTGTTAGAACTATTCAACTTGAAAAAGAAGAATTAATTCAAGAAGAAAGACAAAAGTCTCCTAAAAACAAAGGAAAAACTAAGAAATCTGAAAAACAGGTAAAATTTGAAGAAGCAAGAAGTTTAGGTTACACCGGCGATATCTGCGAGGTTTGTCAAAGCAATACAATGGTAAGACAAGGTACTTGTTTATATTGCAAAACTTGCGGTAATACTACCGGTTGTTCATAAGAATTGAAATAAGCCACACTCTGCCAGAATTATTTTCCTAACTGTCAATATTATTTGACAGTTGGGAAAATGATCAAATCTATTTAATTAAAACACCGGTTTCAGTAGCAATAATCAAAGTATGGCACAAATTAACGAATAATCCGTGTTCAACAATGCCCGCTCTATCATTCAATTTAGCAGCTAGTTCTTCAGGATTATCAATCATTCCGAAATTACAGTCTAATATATAATTGTTTTCGTCTGTAATAAAAATTTCATTATTTTTTTTTCTTAAAGTTACATCGGCACCTAATATTTCTAAAAAGTGTTTTTCGCTGGAATAAGCAAAAGGAATTACTTCGATAGGCAAATGCCACTTGGTACCTAATTTTTCGGAAATTTTAGAATTATCAACAATTATGACTTCGCGTTTACTTGCTTGAGCAATTATCTTTTCTCTAAGCAAAGCTCCGCCACCACCTTTAATAAGGTTTTTTTGTGAATCCACTTCATCCGCACCGTCTATTGTTAAATCGATAATAGGATTTTCTGTAAGATTTGTTAACGGAATTCCTAATTGAAGAGCGAGTTTTTCAGTAGCATCAGAACTGGGAATCCCTTTAATATCAGTTATTATCCCGGCATGAAACTTTTCGGCAATTAATTTTATGGCGTGATTTGCTGTAGAACCAGTACCAAGTCCTATAATCATTTCAGAATGAATTAAATCTACTGCTTTTTTAGCCGCTTCATACTTAAGCGTCTCACTATCAGGCATATATCTCCTAAATTTGTTAAATAATACTCTCAAAAATAAAAGAATTCTGTATAATATAAAATAGATTTCTTTTTATTTAAATTTTCCGTATAATTATACTTATAAAATTAAGGTTTTGTTAAAATTGATAATTGAGTATAACAAAAATTTAATTTGATAAAAGAAATTGTTTTTTTTACATTTGTCCTGATTAAAAAGGAGATATATGGAACCTACCGATAATTTCTTTTTGCAGTTTGGAGAAGAATATACTTCCGAAGAAAAAGAACTACTTGCTAAAATTGAAACTTGTCGCTCCTACATTGATGACGGTCAGTTATTTTCCAATTATGAATATATTGAAGAAACGGTAACCGAATGTTCGGAACTTGGTTTCTTTGACGGATTAATAGAAATTTTAGATGCTATTTTAGAAGTAATGCCTTATAAAGCAGAATTCTGGCAAATTAAGGGGATTTATTATAATAACTATTTATCGTTTGATAAAGCTGAAGAATGTTTACTTAAATCTTTGGAAATTGCGCCTAACGATATAGAAACTTTAATTAACTTAGCTATAGCTCAAGAAAATTTAGAAAAATTTGAAGATGCAATAAACTCACTATACAAAGCACGGGATTTAGAACCTTATAATCCGGAAGTTATGTATAATCTAGGAAGTAATTATAATAAATTGGGTAAAAACGAAATAGCTATCGAATTTTTTAAAAAAGCTTACGATTTAGACAATACATATATTGAACCTTTGTTTGATTTAGCATTTGTATACGATAGTTTGCTAAATTATGATGAAGCTTTGCAGACTTTTGATTTAATTGGTGACGGTGATAATGATTTTTACAGTGTACATTATCATAAGGGAATAATCTATTTAAAACAAGAAAAGTATGAAGAAGCAATTAACGAATTAAAACTTTCATTGGTTAATTTTGATAGACATGCCGATGCATGGTTTAATCTCGGTGTAGCTTTCGCAAAACTAAATAACTTTGAGGAAGCGGCTGATTCGTTTTATAAGGCTGTTGAAATAGATCCTTTTGATAAAACTGCAATTTTTGCTTTAGCTCAAAGTTACGAGGATTTGGGTAAACATTTTGAAGCTTTATATTATTATAAAAAATCAATTGAAGCAAATCATGAAATTGCTGAATCACACTATAATAGAGGTCATATTTACTTTTTAGAAGAAAACTATTATAAGGCTTTGATGGAATACAAAAAAGCTATTATAAATGATCCTGAAATGTTAGATGCGTATGTTGAAAAAGCAGATACAGAGTTTAATTTAGGAAGAATTAATGATGCAATTGTTTCATATATCACCGCTATTGAAAAAGGGGACACAAGTTATGAAACATGGTTTAAATTAGGCGTTATTTATTCTAACTTTGGTGAACTAAATCGTGCTATTGATTATTTCAACGAGACAATACAACGTAATCCAAAATTTAGTTATGCATATTACGAAAAAGCTAAAGTACTTTTTAATATGGAAAAGCAGGATGAGGTGGTTGAGAATTTGCGAATTGCCATAAAATACTCTCCTGAAATAAGGAATAATTTAGTAAATGATTTCAAAGATATTAAGACAATAGATTTGTTTAAACAATTTTTTGATAAAAAATAATCGATTTAGATGGATTCAATAAATAAATTTTCGCATAATACAAAAATTGTCGGGATAATAGGTCATCCAATTAAGCATTCATTTTCACCCTTTATTCATAATATGGGGTTTGAATTAAACGGATTAGATTATGTATATTTACCATTTGATGTACCTATTGAAAGTTTGAAAGATGCAGTAAAAGGAATAGTGGCTCTTGGCGTTAAAGGTTTTAACGTTACTTTGCCGCATAAAGAAAAAATATTGTTTTACTTAAATCAAGTTTCTGAAGAGGCAAGTATAATAGGAGCAGTAAATACCGTAATTAATGAAAACGGTCGTTTAATTGGCTTGAATACTGACGTGAACGGTGTTTACGAAAGTCTTTTACCATTTAAGGATGAAATTGCCGGGGAAGTGGTTTCGGTTTTTGGTGCCGGTGGTGCTGCCAGAAGTGTTATTTATGCTTTAATTAGATATTTTAAAGTCGGTCAAATAAATATTATTAATCGCACCGAACAGATTGCTGAATCTATGAAAGAGTATTTCACTACAAAAATGATGTATAACTCAATTAAATCTTACGAGTTGGTTCCTCCTGATTTAGTTACGGTTTTATATGATTCTAAGTTAATTATAAACACTACTTCATTAGGAATGCATCCTAATCCGGACGATTCGCCAATTATTATTTCAGATGGTTTTCGAAAAGGTCAAATTGTTTTTGATGCGGTTTATAATCCGTTAAAAACAAAATTATTGAAATTGGCATCAAAGAAAGGAGCAAAAACTATTACCGGTTTAACCATGTTTATTGAGCAAGGGGCAAAAAGTTTTGAACTTTGGACAAACACACAAATGCCAAAAGAAAAAGTGTATAAATCATTAGAACTTTATTTAAATTCTTAAACTTTTATAAGTTTGCTAATAGCCGCACTCATTAAAGTTGCGGCTTTTTTTATTTCTTCTTGTTCGATTGTGTAAGCTATTCTGATATAACCTTCGGTTCCGAAAGCAGTTCCCGGTACAACTGCAATTCCGGCATTATCTAATATAAAATCGCAAAAATCCTCTGAATTGTTTATAGTGAATGCTCCAAAACTCGAACCGATATAATACGAAATATTGGGGAATAAATAAAAAGCCCCGTTCGGTTTATCTAGCTTAATTCCGGGAATTTTAGTTAATAATTCATAAAATAGATTTCTTCTTTTTTCGAATTCATTTTTTAAATAAAGACTAAATTCTTTTTCTAAATTATATGCTGCAAATGCCGCATATTGTGTAATTGATGAAGTATTTCCGGTTTGATGGCTTTGCAATATATTAATAGCATTAATTATTTCCTTATTTGAAGCTACAAATCCAAGTCGCCAACCGGTCATACAAAAAGATTTTGATACACCGTTGACAAGAATTGTATATTTCTTTAATTCCGGATCAATTGATGCAAAACTGCAAAACTTAATATCATCATACACTAATTTTTCATATATCTCGTCAACAAGTACATATAGTCTGTTTTTTATTACTATTTTTGCAATCTTTTCGAGTTCGGCTTTATTTAAAACAGCTCCTGTAGGGTTATTCGGGTTACATAAAACTATCATTTTTGTTTTATTGCTGATAGTTTTTTCTATATTGTTGGCATCAGGTTTTAGGAAATTCTTTTTATCTCCGTCAACAAAAACAGGTATACCCCCGGCTAACTTTACAATTTCAGGGTATGATACATAATAAGGTGCCGGTATTATTACTTCATCACCGGGATTAATTACTGCCATTATCGCATTATATACGGATTGTTTTGCCCCGGTACTTACAACAATTTCATCAGGACTATAAAAAATTGAATTTTCAGTTTGTAATTTTTTGCTTATTTCCTCTCTTAAAGATGTTATTCCTTGATTAACGGTATATTTTGTAAAATTGTTATCAAGGGCATTTTTTCCGGCATTTTTAATATTTTCAGGAGTAGGCAAATCCGGTTCACCGATATTAAGTTCTATTATATTTAATCCTTGTTCTTTTAACTTTTTTATTTTAGAGGTTAACTTTAAAGTCGGTGATTCTGCCGCTGCTTTTATTCTATCTGCAATCAATAATTCTCTCCTATTTAGGTAAAATAATTGTAAAGGTTGTTCCTTCATTTATTACTGAATGGCTTACAAAAATTTTACCGTTGTGGTATTCTTCCACAATTCTTTTTGAAAGTGATAAACCTAACCCCCAGCCACGTCTTTTAGTGCTGTAACCGGGTCTAAAAACATCTTTTCTTCTCTTTAAATCAATTCCTTTGCCGTTATCGCTTACTTCAATAACTACTTGTTTTTCATTTTCAGTAACTAAAAACTTAATAAAACCCTTTTTGTTTTCAATTGCATCGAGGGCATTTTTAATTAAATTTTCTAAAACCCATTCAAAAAGTTCTTTATTTAGCATTACTAAAATTTTTCCGCTTATATCAATATCTATAGTTACATTCTTTCTGGTTTGAGGAAGTCTACGACTAAAATAATTTGCAGTAGTTTGTAAAATATCATCAATCCGTTCAGGCTTTAACTCCGGTTTGCTACCGATTTTACTGAATCTCATAGCAATCTTATTTAGTCTTGCCAAGTCATTTTCAATTTCGGTAGTGGCATCCAAAACCTTATCGGGTTCTTTATAACTCATCTTAATAATTTCTGTCCAACCCATTAAAGAAGAGATAGGCGTTCCTAATTGGTGAGCGGTTTCTTTAGACATTCCTACCCAAATGTTGCTTTGTTCACTTCGTTTTAAATAACTAAAACCAAAGTAAGCAAGTGCAATAAAAAGCATTGCTACAAGAATTTGTAAATACGGATAATACTTTAATTTTCTTACAAGTACAGAATCTCCGTAATATATTTTTGCTAGTACAATTGAATCTTGATATTTAATAAGTAGCGGATCGTGTAAAGATTTTAATTCGACTAGCTGTTGTCTAACATATTTTTCTTTTTCTTTTAGCGATAAATTTGAATCTATATCAAGATTTCTTATACCACCCGAAATATTACTCAAATCAAAATTATCATAAGTATCGGTAAGTATTAAGGGGAAATCTATTCTTTGAATAATGTTTTCAAAAATAAAGGTAAGATCGGAAGGGGAGTCTTCCAAACCTGCTACATATTCAAAACTTTTTGCATATAATTCGACGGTCTGCCTTTCTCGTTTTTGCAGTTGTTCAACAATATTTTGAGTGTATAATAAAGTTCCTATTGCGATAACTAATGCAAAAAAGAGCAACATTAATTTAATATAAAACGAAGCAGGTCCGCCGCTCATTTTCATTCTGCGTATTCCTTGATAAAATCAAAAATTCCGTTTATTACCGATTCAGCAACCTTGTTTTGATAAATTTTATCATTCAGTAAAACTTCCTGTTCAGGATCTATAATAAAAAACGGTTCAACTAAAACAGTTATAGCTTCAGTAATTCTTGGGATATATAAGTTATTACAATATAAACCGTGATTTCTAAAAGAGAAAGCTTTTGAAAAGTTATTATTTATTAATTCGGCAAGAATTTGAGCTTGCGGATTATAATAATAAGACGAATATCCATTATAAATTGTAGGATCCATATTTTGAGGAACAGCATTATTATGCATGCTGATAATAAAATCCGGATTAAATGAAATACTCCTCTCTCTTCTCTCATATAACTTAAGCTGTGAGTTAATTTCCGGACGGGTTAAAAATACTTTTGCCCCGTTCTGTTCAAGTTTCTCTTTAAGAATTAACGATAAAGTATAATTGATGTTACGTTCGATTGTACCGTATGGTCCTGAGGCACCGGGTTCAGGATTGTGACCCGGATCAATTACGATTATTCTATTTTCTAAAATGTTTTGCTGATTTTTTAAAGGATGTTTAATCCTTAGTTTATATATTTTACCGTCATATTCTGAATAATATCCCCAGTGTGCTTTTTGATTTAAAATTATCTCAACTTTCATAATATCGTCGCTTTCTTGGTAATGTTTAATCTCTTTTACCAAACTATCTGAAGGATCGAACCTTATCCAATCAACTTCAATCGAAGTATTATAAAAGTATAATTCAAATTTATTTGGGTTATGTTGTCTTATTTCGACAGGTACTCTTTCAAAAAATCCGAATTGTACTTCTGTATAACCGTTTTTGCTCTCTGTTCTAATTGCTTGGATACTGTTTATAACGGGAGGAGTTCCTTTAGGTAAAATATCAACATTATTTTTATTTACATAAATATGTTTGTTTTCAGAAAGTTGTATTTCATACCAATTACCAATAACTCCAGTAACTAATAATTTTATATCGTCTTGTAAGAAAACAACATATCCTTGCCCCGGTTTACTTCTTCCGATAGCCATATTTACATCTTTTTTAGTAGAGACTACAAACAAATCTTCATTTTTAAAAGTTGTTATTTTACCCTCTGCATATTCTTTTATTTCAGTAAAGCTATTTTTATCATTTTTATGTTTTAGGTAAACTTTAATTCGCGAGTCTGTTAAATTCCCGGAGACCTTAAAAAAACCTTTATAAAACCCTTTAACAGTATCACCTAAAGTCGGAAAGCCTTTTCCGAATGAGGCATCTCCCCAAAAATAACTATTTACAAAAACTGTTTCAGTCATCGGAAAAATTTTATTTATTCCTTCAATTTCAAATAATGCAGTACATCCTGGAGTTCCGAAAAACGAAACTTCTATTATTGTTCCTTCCTTAACATTATTATGAACGCTTGGTTCAAGAGTTGTGTTATCAATAACCGGTACATTAACAAATGGTATTGTTTTGATGGGCGGTTTTACCCAAACTGTGCTTTCGAATGTTTCAGATTTTCCGTTATGCTCTAAGATTGATTTAATTATACCTTTATTATATTTCTCTGCATTTTGTTCTTTTAGGATTTCTAATTTAATATAAGCTAAAAATCCGCCATCTTTATGAACATTAATCTTTTTACCGTTAATTGTTAAATTTGCTTCTTTTGGAGTAATAGTGCCAAAAACATAAATTGAATCGTTAAACATTTTTAATTTATTAACGTCACCTAAGTTTGAAAAACTAATACTTAAGTTGTTCCCTTGTGCAAACACATTTACCATAATTACAAACAAAACAAAAATCATCTTTTTCAAAGCTTAATCCTCTTAAAATTTAATCACAAATATAAATATAACAATTTTTGAAAAATTATTTTAAATATACGATTTAAAGGAATAAATGATTATAATGTATAAATTTTAGGTTAAATTAATAAAAGAAACTTAATAAAATTAAAATTTTGAGAATTTTAGTCTTAACGAGTTAGTTATAACGCTAACAGAACTTAAGGACATGGCAAGAGCTCCAATCATAGGATTTAATAGACCAACTGCAGCCAAAGGAATTCCTAATGTATTATAAACAAAAGCCCAAAACAAATTTTGTTTAATTTTATTAATAGTTTTTTTAGATAAATTGATTGCAGTTAATATTCTTTCTAAGTCACTATTTGCTATTACAATATCTGCCGATTCAATAGCTATATCTGTTCCGCTACCAATGGCAATTCCTATATCGGCTTTAGTTAAAGCCGGGGAGTCGTTAATGCCGTCTCCGACCATTGCAACAATTTTTCCTTTGCCTTGTAATAGTTCAATAAGCTTTATTTTATCTTCGGGTAAAGCGTTGCCGATAATATTATCAATACCCAAATCCATTCCTATTAAATTTGCTGTTTTTTCATTATCTCCGGTTAGTAAATGTGTAGTAATTCCGATTTTTTTTAGTCCGGCTATCAACTTTTTAGCATTAGGTTTAGGAGTATCAATAAGTGAAAAATATCCAACAACTTGATTATCAAAAACAACTAATACAACTGTTTTGCCGGATTTTTCCAAAACATCAATTTCGTCAAAATTATAAGTATTAAGTAGTAAATTAGTCTGTATAAACTTCTTGTTCCCGATCTGTACGATTGTCCCTTCAATTTCTGCTAAAATTCCAAATCCGGATTTATTTATAAAATTATTTACAGGAATTGCATTTTTGTAATTAGTTAAATAACTAATCAAAGATTTAGCAATAGGGTGTTCAGATTTATTTTCTGCTGCAAAAACATATTTTTTAAATTTCTCTTCATCGTCAGTTAATATTCTTTCTTCAATTACATTAAATTTGCCTATTGTTAACGTACCGGTTTTATCGAAGACGATATCAGTTAAACGTTTTGTGTTTTCTAATATCTCTCCATTTTTTATTAAGATTCCATATTTTGCACCTATTCCTGTTCCAACCATAATTGCAGTGGGAGTAGCTAAGCCAAGTGCACACGGGCATGCAATAATTAAAACACTAATAAATCTTATAAGACCATTGTCAAATGGAGCAGGTATTGAGAAAATAAAAGGGATGAAAAAAGATATAATTGCAATTAAAATAACAATCGGAACAAAAATACTCGAGATTTTATCTGCTAATTTCTGAATTGGAGCTTTAGATCCTTGAGCCGATTCTATTAATTTAACAATTTTACCTAAAACAGAGTTATCACCTAATTGAGTTACCTTATAATTAATATTACCGTCGAAATTAATTGTGCCGCCTATTACAAAATTGCCTTCAGTTTTTTCTACAGGTAAGCTTTCTCCCGTAATCATACTTTCATCAACCGAAGTATTTCCACGTGTAATAATTCCGTCTACAGGTATAATCTCTCCCGGTTTTACAACAACAATATCATTAATAGCTAATAGGGAAGTATCCGTTTTAATTTCTTTACCGTCAACTAACAAAGTTGAAATGTTCGGTCTTAAGTTAACAAGTTTTTTTATAGTATCTTTTGTTTTCTCTTTGGCTCTTGCTTCTAACACCTTCCCTAATAATATTAAACTAATAATAACTGCTGCAGTTTCGAAATAAACATGTTTATTTGCATGAGGAGGTAACAACTCAGGAAAAAGGATAACTATCATACTAAACAAATAAGCAGAGCCTGTTCCTATTGCAATTAAAGAGTTCATATCGGAATTGAATTTTAGAGTATTTTTAAAAAAAGTACTGAAAAACCTTTTTCCGGAAATAAATATCACCGGAGTTGTTAAGATAAAAAGTATTTTTTGAATTTGTGAAATTTGTAGAGAGGATAGATATGTTGAAAATATCATATCAGTAAACATGCTTATTAAAAAAGTCGGAATCGTAAAGAATAAAGCTATTTTAAAATCTTTTATTAGTTCGACAAATTCATCATTTGTCTCTTTGAAATTTTTTCTATTATAATCTTCTTTTAATAAGTTGTAACCGTATTCATTTAATGAAACGGATGCTTTATTTAAATCAAAATTATCTTCAATCGTTAGATAAGCTTTTTCGTTAGCAAGGTTAACTGAAACTTCTTTAATGCCTTCAACTTTTTTAAGAACTTTTTCGACCCTGCTAACGCAAGCAGCACAAGTCATCCCTTTTATAGGGTAAGAAACTTGTTTCATTCTTCTACTTTATAACCGGCTTCTTCAATTGCTTCAACAATTGCCCCAAAACTAACTGCTTCAGGGTTATAAGTTACATTAGCTTTACCTATTTCAACTTTAAACTCTATTAATGGTAGTTTTTTTAATTCAATCTCAACTGCTTTTACACAGTGCATACAACTCATACCTAAAATTTTTATTTCAACTTTTTCCATCACTAACCTAATTATTTGTTATAGATTTATTTATTAAAAACTTATTTATAAAAAAATATGCAACTCCTATGAATAATAAAAATAAAGTAATTATATATGTATAATTTAGCTTTAATCCAAATCCTTCAGGTGCTACTAATATATAGTTTAAACACACTGCAGACATAAAAAGTGCCGGAATAAGTGAAATCCAATAATTTTTTTGTTCTTTTAATAAGTAAACAGTGATTGCCCATAAAGTAATAACCGAGAGAGATTGATTTATCCAAGCCAAATAACGCCATATAACATCAAATCTAACTTGAGTTAAAATAAATGCAATAACAAATAAAGGAACTGAAACAATTAGTCTATTTTTTATCAAAACCTGATCAAATTTGAAGAAATCAGCTAATATTAATCTTGCACTTCTAAAAGCCGTATCACCGGTTGTAATAGGGCATGCAACTACTCCTAATAAAGCTAAAGCTCCGCCAATTTTTCCCATTAAAGTTGTTGAAATCAGGTTAACTATATATGCAGCATTTCCTTGATGTTCTGCCATCATTGAATTTAGTTCTTTGACAGATCCAAAAAAGCCCATCGCAACTGCAGCCCAAATTAAAGCTACTAACCCTTCAGTTAACATTGCTCCGTAAAAAACTTTTCTTCCGTATTTCTCGTTTGTTAAACATCTTGCCATCATTGGTGATTGGGTAGCATGAAAGCCGCTTATTGCTCCGCATGCAATAGTTATAAAGAGCATAGGAAAGATCGGAAATTTATCCGAATTTGAATGCATGTTTGTTATATTTGCAAATGTTAACTCGGGAATTTTTACACCATTATAAATCATTGTAAATGAAATTCCGATAGCCATTATTAGTAGGGCTAATCCAAAAATAGGATATATTTTTGCAATCAATTTATCAATAGGTAATAGTGTAGCTAAAATATAGTAAAGAAAAATAATTACTACCCAAAATGAATAATCTAAATAGTCAGGAGTTATCATGGTTAATATTTTTGCCGGTCCCATAATAAAAACGGCACCAACTAAAACTAAAAGGACTAAAGTAAATATTATAGTAAAAATTTTTGTATAATTTCCTAGATATTCTCCAATCAGTTGAGGAAGGCTTTGTCCTTTCATTCTTAAAGACATCATACCGGATAAGAAGTCGTGCATTGCACCTGCAAAAATACAACCAAAAGTTATCCATAAAAATGCAACCGGTCCCCACATTGCACCTGCTACTGCCCCAAAAATAGGACCTAAACCTGCGATATTGAGAAATTGGATCAAAAATATTTTGTACCATGGAAGAGGTATATAATCTACTCCGTCCTTTAGCAAAATTGCCGGTGTTGTTCTATTTTCGTCAGTTCCGAAAACCTTTTCAAGATATTTGGCGTAAGTAAAATAACTACCTATTAATAATAAAGCCGAAATTGTAAAAGTAATCATTAATTATAACCAATTTTTATTAATACTTAATACTCAAATTAGTATAATAATAATTAAATTACAAATAAATGATTACTAAAGTAAACTTTTAAAGTCAAAATCTAAAGCTTCTTCACAATAGAAAGGCTCTCCAAAATCTTTATTAATTTTAAATCCAAAATATTTTGCTTTCGCCTCAATGGCAGTTAAAAATCCGGGTCTGCTAATAAATGTTTCGGGTTCATTACTCTCCGGATTGAAAAATTGTGTTTTATATGCTAAGATAGAATTCATTTTTACATCTATATAATTTGAAATGTCATTTATAAATGTAGGGGTAAACTCATATGTCATCATGAAATAAAATAATTTTGCAGGTCGATACGGATCTTGTAATTTACCGTTTAGTTTTGTTTTAATTTTTGATAATCCTGAAAAGAAATAAGCATCTTTGGCTAAAAGTCCGGCACCTACATGATCCGGGTGTCTATCATTAAAATATGGTGCAAAAATAATTTTTGGTTTTGTTTTACGTATTTCTGTTATTATCAAATTTAAATACCTCTCACTAAATTTTACTTTGCCGTCAGGGATTTTTAAGTTGTTTCTATAGCTAAGCTTAAGTATTTTTGAAGCTTCCGCAGCTTCATTTTTCCTTGACGTTTTTGTTCCTCGAGTTCCTAATTCTCCTTGTGTAAAATCAACAATCCCGACTTTGTAACCACTATCTGTAAATTTTGCGATTGTTCCGCCCATAGATATTTCAGCATCATCAGGATGAGCTGTTAAAACCAATATATCTAATTCCATATCAAATCCTTTTTTTTAATTTTAACAATTTTTACATTAATTAAGTTTACAAAAATATCCTTTATTAATTTTAAAAAATGTTTTATTTTGCAAAATATCTCAAAATGATACAAATTTATAAAATTATCGCTACTAGATTTTGAATTAACTTTTATACTAATAAAGTTAGTTTTTATCTCAATGATTTATTTAATCGGTGATTTTACTCTTCTATTTTAAATAATGATAGAGGATGAAGAAAAATGAAGTTATAATTTCTTTGTGATATGTTGGAATTAGAGACTATGATTTTTTTAGTTCTAAAATAAATATTATGATAAATTATTCATAGTTTGAAAATTACAATCACTATACGGTATAATTGTTAAAATAGTATAGATTTTTTTAAAACTAAATATTATTCACCTTTCAATTTAACTAATAAAAGGAAATATAGAAAGCATAAGTTAAATTATTGTAATTTTATTAATAATTTAGAAATTTAGGGTTAGGGATTTTAGTTTGTTTAGATTATAAATATCAATTGATGCAGCTAAATAATAATTTAAAATTTTCGATAATAATTAAAGGATTTACTTAAAATTAATAATAAATTTAGGTCGTTTTTATTGGCACTAAAATTGAACAGAAGTGACTGATAAATATAAAAATCAATTTAATTAACATACAAAGAGAAGCGAATGCAAAAAATATCAACAACTTTGTTCTTACTTTTTTCGTTGTTTGTGTATTCAGTAACACTATACGCAACAACCGATTCTTCAAATGCAAAAGGGAATACCGATTTACCTAAAAGCTATTTCCAAAATAGCGCAAAATTTGGTGAGAATTCTTCTGTTGCGAAGGTACTTGCAACTAATAAGGGAGTAAATGTAAAATTTACAAATCCTTATACAAACAATCAAATAAATGTTTTTGCCGGAACATTTAGAGGTGAAATTAATTCACAATCTAACATTAATTTTTACTGTATAGATCTTTCTCACAACTTGGTTTATTGGACGGCAAGTCAACCACATACTTATATTGATGCTGGTAATACGCCTTCACAGATGACATACATCTTAAACAATTATTATCCTTATAAAGGGCTTCCATATGCAGGTTCGTTAACAGAAACAAAAGAAGCTGCTGCAGTTCAAATAGCTCTTTGGCATTTCGCAGACGGCATAAATGCAAATACGGTTGATGTTGCGGATGTAAAAGCAAGAGCTTTACAAATAATTGCAGATGCTAATACCAATGCCGGTACGATACAACCTGTTGCAACCTTGTTAATTACTCCCGGTTCAGTAGAAAAATTTGTGGGCGAAACCGCAACAATGCGTGTTTATGCCTATAATGAAACAGGTGTGGCATTACCAAACGTAAATGTATCATTAAGTACTACTTCGGGTACATTAAGTGCCGCTTCCGGTACCACAAATGCTTCTGGTTATTTTGAATTTACGGTAACACAAGGGGCTTCGTTAAATGCTTCAATTACCGCAACAGCTCCTGTTGTTGTTCCACAGGGTACAAGATATGTTCATTCTGTAAGCCCGAATAACTATCAAAAATTAGTTCTTGCTACTCCTGCTTTAGCAAATAGAATATTTACTGCATCAGTTACTTGGAAAGAAAGAGCTGATTTAAGATTAATTAAAACCGTTGATAACCCAACTCCTACAAACGGTGATGTAATTACTTTTACTATTACGGTAACTAATGACGGTCCATCTAAAGCAACGGGTGTTGAAGTAACAGATATTTTAGATCCTGCTTTTGAAGTACAGTCAGTTACTCCTTCTCAAGGTTCTGTTGACGGAACAACGGGAATTTGGAGTGTAGGAACAATTAATAGCGGTGCAAGCGCAAGTGTTGTTTTGGTTTGTAAAGTAAATGTACTTAATGTTTTTACAACACCGATTGATTTAGGTGTAGCAAAAGATTTTAATGTTTTTGTAATTCAAGATATCAATCAACCTTCTTCTGATACTCAAGGGAAAATGGCTGCAGGAAGAGATATATTCTTAACCAATTATAGCGTAGGTGATTTATTACCTGCCGGTAACGGAACAGAAGATGTATTAATAGCAGGACGCAATTTAACATTCTTAACCGGTGCAATATCCGGTGGTAACGTTGTTTATGGAAATAACTCAAACTTACCGGTTGATTATGTAAGCGTAACAGGCGGATCTGTTCGCAAAGATAGCGTAATTGACTTTGCTGCTGCAAATACTTACTTATTAGGCTTATCTGCAGATTTAGCAAATTATCCAGCTAACGGTATCGATACATTAGAATGGTCAACCTTAAAATTAACAGGAAATCATCCTGTAATTAATATTTTTAATGTTGACGGAGATGATATTACAAACTCTTCAGGTGTAGTAATAAATGTTCCTTCCGGTTCAACGGTTATAGTAAATGTTGCCGGTGATAGCGTTTTGTTTAACGGCGGATTAGATTTATATGGCGCCAGTTCAAATACCACATTATATAATTTTTATGAATCAAAATATTTAACGATAAACAATATTGATGTAAAAGGTACACTTTTAGCTCCTAAAGCTGATGTAAACTTTATTGACGGTCAATTATACGGTCAATTTATTGCTAAATCGATGATAGGTAAAGCTCAACTTAATATATCGAAATTCATCGGTAACATTCAAGGAGTGACTGAATTAATAAATATTGCAGAAGTTACTAAGTGTGATCAATTAGATCCTGATAGCGAAGCCGGAAACGGTGTTACTACAGAAGATGATTACTCAAAAGTTGAAATATCTGTTAATCCTAATTTAAGTGTTGGTGTTGGTTCAGTAAACGAAGATTGGGAATATGTAGGTACTTATAATACTACAGATATTATGTGGGTAATTACAAGAGATAAAGACGGTTATTTAATTGCCGGTACTTTTGGCGGAAAGATTTATCGTTCAGTTGATGAAGGATTAAATTGGACAGTATTAAACGAAGGTATGATGGTTGGATATATTTGGTCAATACAAGTAAATGCAGCCGGTGATATATTTGTTGCTACAGAAAGAGGTATTTATAAATCTGTTGATAATGGTGCAACATGGAATATCTTTGCTTTGGCAAACACAGATGTAAGAGCATTATTATTAGATGAAGCCAACAACACTATTTATGCAGGTGTTTGGGGTGGCGGAATCTATAAATCGGTTGATAACGGTGCAAACTGGGTTCAAAAGAATAACGGAATAATATTTACTGCAGTTAATACTTTGGCTAAGAATAGCAACGGTGATTTATTTGCCGGTACTTTTGGAGGCGGAATTTACAAGAGTGTTGACGGTGCTGAAAATTGGAATCAATTAACGGTAGGATATGATCACGTTTGGTCTATCGGAATTAATTCTGCCGATGAAATATTTGTTGCTACCTACGGAAACGGTTTATACTATTCTAATGATGACGGCGCAACCTTTAATAGACAAGCAGCCGTAAACGCTGAATATATATATGCAATAACTATTGACGGTAATAATGTATTCGCAAGTGCTTGGAATGGTGGTATATACTTATATCAAACAGCTACTGAAATGACTTGGTCACAACTAGGTATGGTTGGCTTCGGAATAAGCAGTATGATGATTGATAAAAACGTTCTTTATGTAGGAACTGCAGACGGAAAATTGTATAAAAACGTTAATCCGATAACTGAAGTAAAAGGTACAACAGGATTGAATTACTCGTTCACACTTGAACAAAACTATCCTAATCCTTTTAACCCAAGTACAATTATTAAATATTCGGTTGCAGAAGCATCCAATGTTAAATTGACTGTTTATGATATACTAGGTAAAGAAGTTGTTACTTTAGTTAATTCAAACCAAAATGCAGGAAACTACCAATTAGTTTGGAATGCGACTGATAATTTGGGTAGAAAAGTTGCTAGCGGAATTTACTTCTACAGTATTGAAGCCGGTAAATTTAATAAAACCAATAAAATGATTTTAATGAAGTAAAATTTGTTAAGAAATTAATAAAAATCACGGAAATTCGTTTTCCGTGATTTTTTTATTTTAAATTATATTATATTTTACAAGCTATTTAAATAATTTTTTAAATTTTTTGAGGTGGACTGATGACAAGGAAGTACGGTTTATTAACTATTATATTGATCTTTACCTTTTTTAATCTACATGCAGTTAGCGATAGCCTTGGAACAAAACTTCAGATACAACCGGCTGAATTTTTTTCAAATGCTATGTTGGGTAATAGCACAGCAATGGTAATGGCAACAGATAAAGGCACAACTATTAATTTTACAAATCCCTATAACGGTCAAGCTTTTGGAAATTCATATGCCGGTACGTTCAGTGCTAAAATAAACGGAGCTGATAATATTAAATTATATTGTATTGATATAATGCATCATCTTGCTTTTTGGAAAGCCAACCAACCACATACATATATTGATGCCGGAAACACTCCTTCGCAAATTACTTATATTCTGAATAATTACTATCCTTATAAAGCGTTTCCGTATAGCGGATCAATGTCAACTGATAAAAAAGAAGCAGCAGCAGTGCAATTAGCAGTATGGCATTATGCAGACGGTATAGACGTTAATACCATCACTCCCGCAGATATTAAAAGTAGAGTAATTCAGATTGTTGCCGATGCAGATGCGAATGCAGGTAATACTACGCCTGTAGCAACATTAGTAATTAATCCGGCTTCGCAAGTAATTAATACTAATCAGGGTGCAACCATGAGAGTGTATGCTTATAATGAAATAGGGCAGCCTGTATCCGGTGTAAACGTAAGTTTAACAACAAACGGTGGACTATTAAATATATCTAACGGTGTAACTAATAGTTTTGGATATCTTGAGTTCACTGTTCAAGACGGTGGTTCAAATTATGCAACAATTACCGCAACAGCAGAAGTAAAAGTTCCTCAAGGTACAAGGTATGTTCATAGTGTAAAACCGGATGAATATCAAAAATTAGTTTTGGCTACACCTGCTTTAGCTACACGCCAATTTACGGCAAGTGTAGAATGGGAAAACAATTCTGACCTAAAAATTACCAAAACTGTAGATAATGCCAATCCTATTGACGGAGAAACTATTAATTTTACGGTAACAGTAACTAATGACGGACCTTCTGAAGCAACAAACATTTGGATAATGGATATAATAGATCAAGGATTTAATATTCAAAGTACAACAGTAACTCAAGGTACATTTTATGACGGTACGGAGAGTAAGGGAAGTAAAACTATAATGCCTCCGGGCGGAACGTGGGATGTAGGAAGTTTAGCAAACGGAGCAAGTGCGACATTGCAAATCAGCGTTAAAGTTAGTTCAACTGAGCTATTATCAACGAGATTGGACCTAGGAGATGCTTCTGATTTTAATGTTTTTGTTTTTCAAGATATTAATCAACCAAGCAGTGATACTGAAGGGAAAATGGCTGCAGGAAGAGATATATTTTTAGCTAATTATAGTGTCGGTGATAAATTACCTAATTCCAACGGTACAGAGGATGTTTTGGTTGCAGGAAGGAATTTAACATTTCTGACAGGTGCTGTTTTTGCTGGTAACGTTGTTTATGGTGATCAAACAAATTTACCGGTTGATTATGTTAGCGTTGAGGGAGAAGTTAGGAAGGATACTATATTTAATTTCTCGGCTGCAAAATCTTATTTAGTAGATTTGTCATCAACCATAGCAGATTATCAAATAAACGGAACCGATTCATTAATTTTTAGCTCATTACATCTAAATGGATCGCATCCTATCGTAAATATTTTCAAAGTAGAAGAAGAAGCTTTTAATAATTCTCTTGAAATATTTATTAATGTTCCAATCGGAAGTACCGCATTGGTAAATATAGAAGGGGACAGCTTGAAATTTGACGGTGGATTAGTTCTTTCAGGAACTGATAAATATACTACCTTATTCAACTTTTATCAAGCAACAAAATTAGAAATAGTTGCGATAGATGTTCAAGGTACAGTTTTAGCTCCTAAAGCAGATGTAAACTATATATCAGGACAATTAAACGGTCAGTTTATAGCGAATTCTATAAAAGGACAAGGACAGTTTAATATTGCTAAATTTATAGGTAACGTTCCTGCAACAAGTACATTACAAAATATAGCTGAATTAATATGGGTAGATCAAATTGACCCCGATAGCGAACCCGGAAACGGTGTTGATACCGAAGATGATTATTCGGCTGTAACAATAAATGTGACACCAAATTTAAGTGTAGGTTCGGGCACGGTAAACGCAAATTGGCAATATTCAGGATCATCAGGCAGTGATGAAATAATTTGGACATTTAATCGTGATGTTAACGGTAATTTGTTGTCCGGCACTTGGGGAGGCAAAATTTATCGTTCAATAGATGAGGGAGCAAGTTGGGAACATGTTAATCCTACTATGAACGTTGGATATATATGGAGCTTACTACCTTTTGATAACGGAGAAATTTTTGCTGCTACGGAAAGAGGTATATATTCATCAAATAATTTAGGACTTGATTGGGCAATTTATTCACTAACAGATAAAGACGTTCGTTCAATTGTAGCAAGTAGCGGCAAGCTTTATGCTGCAGTTTGGGGAGAAGGTGTATATGTTTCTTCAGATAACGGAGCAAACTGGGCTACATTAAATAACGGTCTTATATTCTTAGCAGTTAATTCATTGGCAATTGATAATAATAATAATTTATATGCCGGAACATTTGGCGGCGGATTATTTAAATTAGAGAATGGTAGTGAAACATGGAATACGGTAAGTGCCGGTTATGACCATATTTGGTCTGTTGCTGTGAACAGCAATAATGAAGTGTTTTTAGGCACTTACGGAAATGGATTATTCTATTCTTCTGACGGTAGCACGTTTAGCAAACAATCGGATGTGACCTCGCCATATATTTATTCTATTTCTGTTGACGGAGCAAACGTTTTTGCTAGCGCATGGAACGGTGGTATTTATTACCATGTAGGAACAACTAAAGGAAGCTGGCAACAATTAGGATTAGTTGGTTTTGATATTAGTTCTGTTTATTTTAACGGTTCTAAACTTTATGCCGGTACAAGCAATGGTAAAGTTTATGTTAATGATAAACCGACAAGTGTTAGCGATAATAATAACAATATTGTTACGACTTATTCATTAGAGCAAAATTACCCAAATCCGTTTAACCCAACAACAATTATCAAATTTTCGGTTGCAGAACAAACTAATGTTAAATTATCTATTTTTGATGTTCTTGGTAAAAAAGTAGCTACATTGGTTGATACTGAAATGCAAGCGGGAGCATATTCTCTTGTATGGAATGCGACAGATAATTTTGGGAAAAAAGTTGCTAGCGGAATTTATTTTTACAGCATTGAAACAGGTAAATTTACCAAGACAATGAAAATGCTTTTATTAAAGTAATTACAAAAATTAGCAATAAATCTGTTTTAGATTGGGGCTTCGATTTGGAGCCCCTTTTTATTTTAAAGCATTTTGTTGATGTAATAATAAAAATTTAGTAAATGTGCTTAATTAAAACTTGCAAAGCATAAGTCACTAAATATTTCAAAACCAAGGAATATATATTAAAACCTTAATTAAATAGAATATGCATAAGATATTAAAATATAATGAAATGAAAGTTTTTGCTTAAAGTTAATTATATAAAAAAAGGAGCAAGCATGCTCCTTTTTATTTGTAAAAAAGATAGATTACGATTTCATTCGTAAACCTTGATCCTCGTTAATAAACAGCCAACCAACAACTTTTCCGATATCAATTTTTTCAAAATTATTCCAATATTTTTTTGTACGAACATAATGACTGCTAGTATCATGGATTGGAATAGAATTAGCTTCGTCCATTAATGCTTGCAATCTTGTTTGCCAATGTTTTATATTTTCAACTCTCAAATCAACCCAACCGTCTTTAGCCCAAAGGTTAATGCTTTCCGGAGTTATGGTTAATTCATCATCCCCTCTGAAAGGAGGAATTTTCATTTCATTTCCACGTAGCAAGCGTTTTCCGTCCGGTAGCAAGATTGGAATACCGATAGAAACAATTTCGCTTCTTAATTTTGTATCTTTTTCTAATAATTCTAAACATTTTTTAGAAATATCATTTGCATCTGAGTTTACAATATTTGGCATTGAAGTGTATAACAGTTTAAGCAAGTGCAATTCATAAAGCAATTTGCTAAGTCTAGGTGGACCTAAAAGTTCAAATGCTACACTATGTGCTCCGGTCGATTCTTCTAATTCTTCAAGTTTTTCAACGGCATAATGTTGTAAAAATCCGGCTCTAAAACTAGGTTCTAACGTTGCATTATCAAGTGCATTTATAATATCATGTCCGGTATTACCGCCTAATACTTCGTATATAACATCTTCGGCAATTTCTTCAGGAGTAACATATTCCATCTGTCCTTGAGTAGAGATCGCCTCAAATTCACCACGAGAAAAAGTACCGTTTTCACCGGTATCGATAAAAATAGATTTCAATTTTTCACCATCAGTTGGAAACGGAGTATCTAGTTTTAATTTTAAAGTTTCTTCTAACGGAATAGCTTGCTCCAAAGAGATTTTAGTTAATTCAATCGGTTTTCCACGTTTCTTGATTTCTCCGAATTCAATTTTCTTCCAAGCGATAGCAGCAGTTGGTTTTATTTCTTTTGTAATCGCTCCTTCAGGAGTTCTTCCCATAAGGAATAAAAGCATTGTATGTGCTCCCGCAACTGAAGATTTGCTTAAAAGTACGCGAGAAGGCTTTTCCTCGCTATGAGTATATGGGATATTTAACCCCATACCACCCGTTCCGCTTGTACCAATTTTTACATAAATTTCAGTTTTGGCTTCATTCATTGAACTGTACATAATTTGTATATGCCTAATTAATTGAGGAATATACAACGTACAAATCATTTTTTCAGTTTCGGCAATAATATCATCAATAGAATTTCTCTTTTCCATTGTTTTTCTTATTGTACGATAAGTAGTGTAGATATCTTGATAAGCGATACCTGTTGCTGAGTTAATACAATCGACAATAATATCCGGTTTGTATTTGGTTAATAACTGATAAATTGATGAATCGTGTAAAATATCTTGTGATAGTTCTTCCATAATGTCACGCATCAATACTTTGCGTTTAACAGGATCATTTAGAAGAGCTATCCTGTCCTCATCTTTATAAGCATCCCTTACAAATATATTGCCCCACCATGGAATAAAATAGTCCTCAGGTAAATGAGGATGTTCTTTTTTTAATTGAGCAACATACTCTTCAGCCTCGTTTTGTTTAAGCGAAGTAACAATTATTTGTTTAGGTTTATGGGGTAATAATTTTTTGGTTACAGCATTCCCGACAAGACCCCATGCTCCGAGAATTAAAACAACTTTGTTTTGAATGTCCATAGTTCCTCTTTAGTAACAAATTAAAGAATATTCAACAAAATACTCTTTTATTCTAATATAAGTCAATTAAAAAAATAAAATTCAAAAAGATTTTTTAATAATATGGTAAATTTGGTAATAACAAAAAGCTTTGTTAAGTTTGTAATTATAATTAAAAAATATTTACTATGAAAATAACAGATGTATTAAAAATCGAATCAATTATACCTGAGTTAGAGGGAAAAACGAAAGCCGATGTAATCAACGAATTAATTGATTGCCTTAAAGGTGATAATAGAGTTGATGATTTGGAAGAGCTGAGACGCGCAGTATTCGATAGAGAAAAAGTTATACCCACCGGTGTAGGTAGAGGCATTGCTATACCCCATGCCAAAACCGATGCAGTAACCGATACTATAATGGTATTCGGAAAAACGTCGACTCCTATTGAATACTCAAGTAATGACGGTGAACCGGTAAATTTGTTTTTCTTATTGATCAATAAAGAAAATTCGGTATCTCCTCATATAAAACTTTTAAGTAGGATAAGTAGAATTCTTTTAAAAGAAGAATTTAAAGATGAATTAATTGAAGCAAAAACAGCAGAATCAATATACAATTTATTTGTTATTGAAGACGGAAAATATATTGAAATTTAGAAGGAAAATATGATAAAAGCAGTAACAGGTACAAAAGATATTTTATCTGAAGATATTGAAAAATGGTATTTAGTAGAAAATTTAGTACGGAAAATATTTAAATTATTTAATTATAAAGAAATACGTACACCGATATTTGAAGAAACGGCATTATTTTCACGTGGGATAGGTGAGGCTACAGATATTGTAAGTAAAGAAATGTATACTTTTATTGATAGGAGTGATCTTAGCTTAACTTTGAAACCGGAAATGACAGCTTCTGTAGTAAGGGCTTTTATTGAGCATTCTTTAGACAAAAAAAACAACTTAAATAAGTTATATTATATTTCGCCTATGTTTAGGCAAGAACGTCCGCAAGCAGGACGGTTTAGGCAATTTCACCAATTTGGTGCCGAAGCTTTAGGAAGCAATGATCCTTTATTAGATGCAGAAATGATTATTATGGCATATAATGTTTTTAATACACTCGGTCTTAAAAATGTTAGTGTTAAAATTAATTCTCTAGGAATTCCAAGTTCTCGTGAAATTTACAAAGTTGAGTTAAGAAAGTATTTGGCAGATAAAATTGATAAATTATCTGAAGAAAGTAAACGTAGACTTGATATAAATATTTTGCGAATATTTGATAGCAAAGAAGCAAAAGACATTGAAATAATGAAAGATGCTCCTGTTTTATTGAGTTATATTGATGAAGAAAGTTTTAAACAGTTTGATGAAGTAAAAAAATGCTTATCGGATAACGGAATTCCTTTTGAGATAGATACTACTTTAGTTAGAGGATTAGATTATTATACAAATACAACTTTTGAAGTTATTAGCGGAAGTGTGGGATCTCAAAGTGCATTGTGCGGTGGAGGAAGATATAATTTATTGATAGAACAATTAGGCGGGAAACCAACACCCGGTGTAGGATTTGCAGCCGGTATAGAACGATTATTATTAGCATGTGAAAACGAAGGTTGTTTGAAATTAGATAACGAGAGTATTGATGTTTATATTGTTCGATTAGATTCTGAGTTAAAACAAGAAGCGTACAATTTAGCATTAAAATTAAGAAATAAGGGAATTGTTGCAGAAACTGATTATGCAGGTAGAAGCATTAAAGCCCAAATGCGCGAAGCAAATAAATATGGAGCAAGATTTGTATTATTTTTAGGCGGTGACGAATTTAAACATGATATGGTAGTTCTTAAGGATATGGTTAATAGTGAACAAACTAATTATAGATTTGATGAACTTGATAAAGTTGAGAAAGTAATATGCCGTTAAAACAACCGATTAATATTCCAAAAATTCCTAAAACAAGAAATAAAAAGGCTGAAGCAGCTATTGCTGCGATCCCTACAAAAAAACCTGATAAATTAGAATATACTTGTAAAGCATTTTTTCATTATGATTCTGTTTATAAAAAACAATATGTAAGTTTTAGTATTGAAACTGTTTTGGAATTAAAAGTTTTCTCATACGAAATTTCGGTTGATGTAATTCGTAAAAAAGATGACATTTATTTAGTTATTATGGGATTATCTGCAAAAACAAATTATGCTCCTCAAGTTCAGCCGGCTCGAAAAGATAATTTTTTTGAAGACCTTATAGGAGATATTACCGTTAATGTTGTAAAACAAGACGGAAGTATAAATTCTGCTATATTTAATGTAAATTCTTTAGAAAGGAAAATTACTCTAATAGAAGAATTTATGCCGGAAAAAGAGAATAATAGACATTTTTGCAGTTTTTATATAGCACCTGAAGAAAATAGTTTTAAGGAAGAATAATGAGTAAAATATACGGAAGAATTCCGGTTTTAGAAGCAATTAAATCGGGTACCGAAATTCAAGCTATATATATGGCTCACGGAGTAAAAGGGGATAATATAACCGAAATTATTAATTTAGCAAAACGGAAAAATATATCTATTAGTACGATCTCTCCGGCAAAAATTGAAGCTGTTTTAGGAAAAGTTAATAATCAGGGGGTATATGCCTTATTACAAGATTTTAAACTTTCTGATTACGATTTAATTATTAAAAAAGCTAAAAAGAAAGAATTTCCGTTAGTACTAATTTTGGATTCAATTCAAGATCCTCATAATTTAGGAGCTATTTTAAGGACTGCTGAAGGAAGCGGCGTTGATGGGGTGTTTATTACTGCCCACAACTCTGCTAAAATTACCGAAACTGTTGAAAAGACTTCGGCAGGGGCAGTTTTTCATTTAAATATTTGCGTTGTAAGTAATATTAATAATTTAATCAATGATCTTAAAAAAGACGGTTTTTGGGTTTGCGGTAGTTTATTAAGTGATGATGCAAAGAATTATACTAAAATTGATTACAAAATACCTTTAGCATTGGTTTTGGGAAATGAAGGAAAAGGTATAAGAAAACTTGTTTCCGAAAATTGTGATTTTTTAGCAAAAATACCTATGTTAGGGAAAATAGATTCACTAAATGTTTCGGTTTCTGCCGGTATTTTATTGTATGAAATTTTAAAACAGAGAGAAAATATATAAAAATTTTGGAACGTTTTATATAAAAATTTAGTTTTTTAATTATAAGAATATTTTTTTACAAATAATCTTGACTTTTTTTTCCAGATTGAAAATATTAAACGGAGTATAAATTAGTGAAGACATGAAAATAGTTGAAGATTTAACCCAAAGTGAATATAAATGGGGGTTTTCAACTGACATTGAAAGTGATACGTTGGCTAAGGGATTAAATGAAGATGTTATTCGTTATATCTCTAATAAAAAAGAAGAACCGGACTGGATGTTAGAATGGAGATTAAAAGCATATAGATATTGGCTTACTATGAAAGAACCAAACTGGCCGAACGTAAAATATCCACCGGTTGATTTTCAAGATATATCATACTTTTCGGCTCCAAAGCAAAAACCTACTTTAAGTAGTTTAGATGAGGTTGATCCTGAATTAGTAAAAACTTTTGAAAAGCTCGGAATACCTTTGGAAGAACAAAAAATATTAGCAGGTGTAGCAGTTGATGCGGTTTTTGATTCGGTTTCAGTAACAACAACATTTAAAGAATCTCTCAAAGAACAAGGTATTATATTTTGTAGTATTTCGGAAGCAATAAAAGAACATCCTGAATTAATAAAGAAATATTTGGGTTCGGTTGTTCCATATACCGACAATTTTTATGCGGCATTAAATTCTGCTGTTTTTAGTGACGGTTCGTTTGTTTATATTCCTAAGGGAGTTAGGTGTCCTATGGAATTAAGCACTTATTTTAGAATAAATAATCAAGAAACAGGACAATTTGAAAGAACATTAATCGTTGCCGATGATAACGCTTATGTCAGCTATCTTGAAGGTTGCACTGCTCCGATAAGAGATAATAACCAATTGCATGCCGCAGTGGTTGAATTAGTTGTGATGGAAAATTCTGAAATAAAGTATTCAACAGTTCAAAATTGGTATCCCGGCGATAAAGAAGGAAAAGGCGGAATTTATAATTTTGTAACTAAACGTGGTGCTTGTAGGGGTAAGAACTCAAAGATTTCGTGGACACAAGTTGAAACGGGTAGTGCAATAACATGGAAATATCCGAGCTGTTTATTGATTGGGGATAATTCGGTAGGTGAATTTTATAGTGTTGCAGTAACAAACAATTACCAGCAAGCCGATACAGGTACAAAAATGATTCATATAGGTAAAAATACAAAGAGTACAATTGTGTCTAAAGGTATTAGTGCCGGTAAAAGTAATAATACATATAGAGGTTTGGTAAAAGTAGGAAAAAATGCCGTAGGTGCTAGAAACTTTTCACAATGCGATAGTATGCTTATGGGAGATAGATGCGGTGCACATACTTTCCCTTACATAGAAGTTGATAACGAAAATTCCGTAGTAGAACATGAAGCTACTACATCTAAAGTTAGTGAAGACCAAATATTTTATTTAAATCAAAGAGGCATTTCCACAGAGGATGCCGTTAATTTAATTGTTAACGGTTTTTGTAAAGAAGTTTTTAACGAATTACCTATGGAATTTGCGGTAGAAGCTCAAAAATTATTGGCAATTAGCCTTGAAGGCAGTGTCGGTTAAAATTAAAATAAAAAAGAGGATTATATAAATGTTACAGATTAAAAATTTACATGCAAATATAGACGGAAAAGAGATATTAAGAGGTATAAACTTATCGGTTAATAAAGGTGAAGTACATGCAATAATGGGTCCAAACGGAAGCGGTAAAAGTACGCTTGCAAACGTTTTGGCAGGACATGAAAACTATGAAGTTACCGAAGGTGAAGTTATTCTAGACGGGATTAATTTACTTGACTTAAGTATAGAAGATAGAGCAAGAGAAGGTGTTTTTTTGGCTTTTCAATATCCGATAGAAATACCCGGTATTAGCAATGCTACTTTCCTTAAAACGGCAGTTGAACAAATTAGAAAATATAAGAATTTGCCTGAATTAACTCCAAAAGAATTTTTATCATTGATGAAAGAAAAATCTTCAATATTAGGAATGGATGAAAAACTTATTAGCCGGTCAGTTAATCAAGGTTTTAGTGGCGGTGAGAAAAAAAGAAATGAGATTTTTCAAATGCTTATGTTAGATCCGAAATTAGCTTTATTAGATGAAACAGATAGTGGTTTGGATATTGACGCATTAAAAATTGTTTCAAACGGTGTTAATGTTTTCCGTAATCCTAATAATGCGGTGGTAGTTGTTACTCACTATCAAAGGTTATTAAGCTATATCGTTCCGGATTTTGTTCATGTACTTTATAAAGGTAGAATTATTAAATCTGGTACAAAAGAATTAGCATTAGAACTTGAAGAAAAAGGTTACGATTGGATTAAAGATGATGTTGAAACAGTTGAAGAAGTTAACGCTTAAATAAGGAGAAAACTATGACAAATTTAAGCCAAAATGCTAATCTAAAAAATGTATTGATTGATAATTTTGATTCTTATATTAAAAATTTAAACGGTTTAAGTAATACATTTTTAGCTACAGAAAAAGTTGATTTTTTTGAAAGATTAAAATTGGAATCTTTTCCTACATTGAAAACCGAAGATTGGAAATATACTAATTTAAAAGAAATAGTTAATTCTGAATTTGAGTTACTTTTTAACAATACAGATGATATCGACCTAAAAGAAGAAGAAATTAAATCAAAGTTTTATGAAATTGAGTCGATAAAACTAGTTTTTGTAAACGGCACTTTTTGCGAAAAGTATTCAGATTTAACCAAAGTGCCAGATTATGCAGTAATAACAAATCTAAAAAACGCTGTTAAAAATCATCCGGATGTTGTTGAGAAACATTTTAATAAATTATTAAAAAAAGAAAATATTTTTAATTTAATTAATTCAACATTTATGACTGACGGGCTATTTATATGGGTACCTGAAAATAAAACGGTTTCTTTACCTATTCAAGTAGTTTATTTATCCGGCAGTGATAAAAAGAAAATGTTATCCGTACCTAGAAATTTGATTTTTGCACATAAAAACAGTGAATTTTCAATTATTGTAAATTATCAAGGTTATGGGGATAATGCATATTTGAATAATACAGTTACCGAGGCTTATGTTGATGAAGACGCAAGAGTTAATATTTATACAATACAAGACCAAATCTCAAATTCATTTCATATAGAAAGAACTGAAGTTTTACAAAAAAGTAGAAGTGTTTTTAATAATTATACATTTACTTTTGGTGGTAAGATTATTAGAAATGATATAGGAAGTGAGCTTGACGGTGAAAATTTAGAATGTCATTATTATGGTTTAAGTTTAGGTCAAGGTGATCAGCATATAGATAATCACACATTTGTTGACCACGCAAAACCAAATTGTATGAGTAATGAGTTATATAAAAGTATTTTAGATGATAATTCTCACGGAGTATTTGCAGGAAAGATATTAGTTAGACAAGATGCTCAAAAAACGAATGCTTATCAATCTAATAAAACAGTATTGTTAAAAGACACTGCGAAAATTGATACTCAGCCGCAATTAGAAATTTTTGCCGATGATGTAAAATGCTCACATGGTGCTACGGTTGGTCAATTAGATAAAAACGCTTATTTTTATATCCTTGCACGTGGTATAGGAGAGGAAACTGCCAAATCTATGCTTATCAGAGCTTACGCAATGGATGTATTAGAAAGTATTAAATTAGATATAGTTAAAGATGATTTAAATCATAAAATTTTTCAACACTTACATAAAGTGGAAATCTAATTATGGACATTATTGATTGCAAGGATTCGATTATTGCCGATAAAAGAGTATTTGAAATAGAAAAGATTAGAAATGATTTTCCGATTCTTAAAAGAATGGTTAACGGAAAACCACTTGTATATTTAGATAATGCGGCAACTACACAAAAGCCACAACAAGTAATTGATGCTTTAACTCATTATTATACATATGAAAATGCAAATATTCATAGGGGACTTCATTTTTTAAGTGAACTAGCAACAGATTCTTATGAAAGAGCAAGGCTTAAAATTAAAGAGTATCTTAACGTAATGAGTGCCAGCGAAATTATTTTTGTAAAAGGGGCTACTGAGGCTATTAATTTAGTAGCAACAAGTATGTGCAGAGCCGGATGGTTACAAGAAAATGATGAGATAATAATTACAAATATGGAACATCATGCAAATATTGTACCTTGGCAATTAATTAATGAAAGAAAAAAAGTAAAGCTTAAAGTAATTCCTATAACCGATGAGGGGGAATTAATGATTGATGAGTTTGAAAAAATGATAAGCGAGAAAACTAAACTTGTTTCCGTAGTTCATACTTCAAATGCATTAGGAACTATTAATCCCGTTAAACAAATAGTTGAAACCGCACATAATTTTAACATTCCTGTTTTAATTGACGGTTCACAAGCTATCCCTCATCAGAAAGTTGATGTTCAAGAATTAGATTGTGATTTTTATGTTTTCAGCGGTCATAAAATATTTGGACCCACCGGAATAGGTATTTTATATGGTAAGACTAAATATTTGGATACTTTACCTCCTTATCAAGGAGGCGGAGATATGATAAGGACTGTCACATTTGAAGGTTCAACTTTTGACGGACTTCCTCATAAATTTGAAGCAGGAACACCAAATATTGCAGGAGGTATTGGTTTAGGTGCTGCAATTGATTACTTAGAACAGTTTAATATTTTAGACTTAATGGAGTATGAAAAAAAACTGTTGGAATACGCAACAAAACAAATTTTGGAGATTGACGGACTTCGAATTATAGGAACGGCAAAAAATAAAAGCTCAGTTATATCCTTTGTTATTGAAGGAATTCATCCATACGATATCGGAACGCTAATAGACGGAGACGGTATTGCAATTAGAACGGGACATCATTGCACACAGCCTTTAATGAGAAGGTTTAATGTTCCCGCAACAGCGCGGGCTTCATTTGCTTTTTATAACACATTTGAAGAAATTGACATTTTTATAAAAAGTTTAAAAAAAGTAAAAAGAATGTTATCATAGGAAAAAGTTATGGTTGATAGAGGTTATTTAGAACAAGAAGTTATAAAAGCCTTAAAACAGTGTTATGATCCGGAGATTCCGGTTGATATATATGAATTGGGACTGATTTATAAAATAAAAATTGACGAAGAAGGAAATGTTTATATAAAAATGACTCTTACTTCCCCCGGATGTCCGGTAGCCGGAACTTTACCGGGAGAGGTAAAAGAAAAAATTAAAGAAATAAAACAAGTTAAAGATGTGTATGTTGACTTAGTCTGGAATCCTCCATGGGATAAAGATATGATGAGCGACGAAGCAAAACTTGTTTTAGGATTTTATTAATTCGTATCTTAAATCAATTATTATAAATATCGAGAAAACTCGAATAGAAGGGATATATTATGTTCAATATAAAAAAACAACCGTTGTACGATATAGATGCAGTACAGCCAATGCGTGATGAAATCACTTTTGTTGGTTTTGAGGAGCTTAGAACAGTAGATGCAGTAAATACAAGCATGGAAGAAAACAAAGATAAAACGGTACTTGTTTTTGTTAATTCTGTATGTGGGTGTGCTGCCGGTAGTGCAAGACCAGCCGTAACACTTGCATTACAACACTCAGTAATACCTGATAAATTATTTACAGTGTTTGCAGGACAAGATAGAGATGCTGTAGATTATTTACGAAACAAATATTTAAGTAAAGTTCCGCCTTCATCTCCTTCGATATTTCTATTTAAGAATGGTGAATTAATTTACGGTTTACAAAGATTAAATATCGAAGGGAATAGTGCCGAGTATTTGGCAGAATTATTAAAAACATCTTTTGATAAATTTTGTGTAAAACAAGGTCCTTCAATTACTAAAGAAAAATTTGAACAGTTAGAGCATTATAAAGCATGCGGTTCAAAGATTCCTTTAAACTAATTTATAAATATGAAATTTAGTGCACAAGAAGAATACTCAATAAGATTGTTGTTAAGGATTGCAAAATACCATAAGCTGGGGATGACGGTGAGCATCCCCGAGCTTAGCAAAGCAGAAGGAATTTCTCAACATAACACAGCTAAGTTGTTGCGATTACTTAGAATAGGTGGTTTTATCGAAAGTGAAAGGGGGGCAAACGGAGGATACACTTTATCTAAAAAATCTGATAAAATCAAAATCATTGATGTTCTGAATTTTATTGGAGGAAGGTTGTTCGACGATACGTTTTGTAATATTCATGCCGGTGAAAATGATATTTGCAATAACTCAATAGATTGTTCGGTTAGATCTCTTTGGCGCTTAATTCAAAATTCTATTGATAATGTTTTAAAGGATCTGACTTTAGAAGAATTGACTGAAAGTGAGGATAAACTGTTCATTAAATTTGAAGCGAACAAATAAATGTTAATTCAACCTAAATATCATCAGTATTACCTTTAATCATAAGGTATTCATAAGCATTTAATGCTATATTTCCGGTTGCATTAATCGGGCTGTTTGTTAAAACATTAATTCCTTTTTTTATAGGAAAATTTGACGGAAATGTAAAGTTTTGGGTTGAATTCTTTATGTTAGCTAAATAAATAATATAATCTTTGTTTATATTTTTTGAAAAAGCAACTATTGAATTATTATAGTATGTGTTTATAGTTTTAACTTTATTTATCGGATCACCGGAGTATAATGATAATAGCTTTTTATATTCGGAAAACATATCATAATTTGCAGACCAATCTGTATTCGTATTGTTAAAAAAAGGCACATTATTTGCAACACCAACTTCTTGAGTGCCGTATATTAACGGTACACCGCCCAAAAAGATTGAAATAAATGAGGCAGATAAAGCTCCTTTTTTTCCGTTAAATAAGTTTATCGGAGTTTTATCCCAGGCTGATTCATCGTGATTTGTAGTAAATCTCAGTTTGTTACCGTTTTGGGGTATAGACGCAAACTCTATTAAGTGTGTATTAAACAAATTTGCAATTGAAGATGTGCCTGCAAATACTTCTTTAAGTTTTCCGTAAAAATCCCACGAATAATTTATATGAAAACCCGCATTAAAATGATCATTTCTATTTCCTTCAGCGAGAAAAATTAACTTATGAGTTGTTATCTTATTTAATTCTTCAATTGCCTGTTTCCAAAAAACATAAGGAACCATATCAGCCGCATCACACCTAAAACCATCAATGTTTGCTTGATATATCCAATATTTCATGGCATCTATCATTGCATTTTGCATATCAAGATTATCATAGTTTAATTCCGCAACATCCTGCCAATTTGTTCCCGGAGGTATAATTATATTACCTAATTGATCTAACGAATACCAATTTTTATTACTTATCCATGAATTATCCCAACTAGTATGGTTAGCCACCCAATCCAAAATTACTGCCATATTTTTAGAATGTGCTAGTTCAACAAGCTGTCTCAGATCTGAAAGTGTGCCAAATTCGGGATTAACTCCTTTAAAATCCTTAATACAATAAGGTGAGTTGACGGACTTTTCCTTACCGATAGGGTAAATCGGCATTAGCCAAATTACATTAACATTAAGAGCTTTTATTGAATCTAACCGAGAGATTACCGATTGAAAATTATTTGACGGTCCAAAAGCACGAATATTTACTTCATACATAATTATATCTTTAGTAGCAGGTACATTTGCATATGGAGTACCGTATTGATT
>JAEXOD010000112.1 GCA_023447335.1 Bacteroidota bacterium | reverse complement strand
ATAAGTATGTTTTTGTAGATAGTACTGTTACGGTAGGTGCAAGTTATTATTATGCTTTAACGGCAAGTGATACGGGGCGTAGCAGTTGGAATATTAATCCGGCTACTATATTTCCCGAAACAAGAACTTCAAAAGTGCCTCCTTTAGAGTCGTCAATATTTGCTAATAGAATGATTACGCCTTTTACGGCTACTTTAAGTCCTGTAAACAATGTAAATAACGTTTTAGTCGTTCCTAATCCATATGTAGTAGGCGAAGGATATTCTTTGCCGGGGGAAGGCGATAAGATACAGTTTGTAAATATTCCTAACCCATGTACAATAAGAATATATACCTTAAGAGGTGATATAGTAAAAACGATTAAAGTAGAAGAGGGAGACGGAGCGATTGCCGATTGGGATCAAGTAACCGATTACGGTCAATTTGTTGAAAGCGGAATATACTTGTTTCACGTAGATTCCCCGGTTGGTACTAAAATAGGTAAATTTGCAATTGTTAGATGATAAATAAAAATTGAAAATAATTAACTAATAAAGCGATGAATAAAAAAATATTATTGTTAATACTTTTAATAAGTTCCGGATTAATGGGGCAAGATTTTAAGAAAAACGCCACTGCGGGATTTGTGTTTTTAGAGCTGCCTATTACGGCACGCTCTGCGGGAATGGGTGAAAGTGCAATAGCTTTAACCGATATGGAAGCTTCAGGACAATTTGTTAACCCTGCGGCGTTAGGATTTGCAAAAAGCAACCATTCGTTTTCGGTTTCTTATAGTCCATGGATAGCTGATATTAAACATTATATTACTAATTATAGTATCAATACAGAATTTGGTTCGTTTGGTATCGGTGCAATAATTATGGATTACGGAGATATGCCGAGAACAAAAAAAATTGCAGGTCAACGACTATATGAAGTGCTTGGAAATTTTGATGCAAATAGTATTGCCTTAGGTGTTTCTTATAGCAAACAGTTAACCGATAAATTTTCGTTTGGTGTTACCGGAAAATATGTTCGTGAAAAAATTGATATTTATACGGCAAGTAATTATCTGTTTGACGGCGGTATTCAATATTATACAGGCTTGCAAAGCTTAAGAATTGCAGCTACTATTACCAACTTTGGGGTTGATACAAAATTTATTAATGATAAGTTTAAGATGCCTGCAATGTTACGTTTAGGTATGGCAGCCGAAATTTTTGGTGGTTTTGATCAAGATTATAGAGTGACTACTGCTGCCGAAATGATTCACCCTAATGATGGTGACGAAAGATTAAATGTCGGGTTTGAATTATCGTATAAAAACATGATTGATTTACGAGGCGGATATAAATTCTTTTCTGATGAAGAAACATTTAGTGCCGGAATTGGCTTAAAAGTAAATAGTTTTTTAGTCTCTTCGAGCCCGATTTTTGTGGATTTCTCTTACTCCGATTACGGAAGATTGGGAGATGTTCTTAGATTTACTCTTCAACTGGGGGTTTTATGAAAAAATTAATATTCCTATTAGCCGTTTTAATAGTTGTTTCGTCAAATTTAAGAGCTCAAATCGTTAATTCGGTTGATGTTTTTGCAGAATACAGCAAGCCGGGGAAAAAACTTGACAGCATTACAAAAATTGACGGAATTGGCGGAGGAGTTAAATTAAATTTCCCGATTTATAAGGAGTTTTCTATTAATTTATTGGGTGGTTATACACTATTTTCACTAAATGAAGAGAACGCTCTTTCCGGATGGAATTGGGAATTTTGGACAAGATATAACGATTTTGTTCGTCAAACTTTATCAGATGCAGCGTACAAGAACTTTACTAATCCGGTTCAAAAAATGGATTTATTGAATTTATACATAACAATTGATTACGATTTTATACCAATTGAAAAACTACATATAAAACCGGTAATTGGCGGCGGATGTTATTTTTATAATAGAAGATTATATATTGACGAAACATGGACTAAATATTTTTCAACATTAAATTATACGTTTGAATACGAATTTAGAAATATTGCCCCCGAAAAATCGGGTAATACATTGTTTTATACCGGCGGATTAGACGTTAACTATGAAATTTCTCAAGGGTTTTGGCTTTTTGGCTCGGTTAAATATGTAAATGTTTTTGATTCGGAAATATCGTATGGTTTTGATAAAATGCCTTTTAAAAATACCATAAATACAAATTTAGGTCTAACAATTTTATACTAAAAAATATGAAAAAACTTACAATTACTTTAATAATATTAATTACAAGTTTAATTAATGCACAAAAATTAAATTTTGTTACATCTGTTGACGGAAATTATTATTTGCCTTTAGGAACTTTAAGTGAAAGATTTGAGCCTACTTACGGTGTTGCAGTATCATTTGGAAAAGAAGTGTCTAAAGATTGGGTGTGGACGGGGAAATTTGAATATTTTAAGTTTGATAAAGGGAACGCAGAAAAACTTAAAATAAATAAAAATATTGCTGTGGGAAGTAATACCGAGAACTTTGATATCCCAATAAATGATTTGGTAATAAGTTTAGAAATTGTAGGACTTTCTGCAAATGCTGCGTATAAAGCGGTCGATTTAGGAGATTTTTATACAAATATAACTTTTGGTTTTGGTGTTTACAGATGGTATAGCCCACGTGAAAAATATGCTTTATATTTTGAACAAAATACAAAAAGTTTTTATCGTGATACAACCGGTGTTAACGGAAGTTTTAATAAAGTGTTAGATGTACCTTCAATAACACAATCTGATTGGAGCGGCGGTTTTAATGTAGGACTAAACTTTAATTATACAGCATTTGATAAATTTTCTTTATATGCCGGAGCAGAATACAAAGCGGTTTTAGGTGAATTATGGCAAGCTTTAGCTCTAAATTTGGAAAATATAGCCGGGTTCCAGATGATTAACTTAAAAGCAGGGATTAAGTACGAATTTTAACAGTTTTTTTATAAGTTAATTATAATTAAAAAGTCACTATTATTAGTGGCTTTTTTGCTATTTATTAATGTTTATATTAAATTATATAATAAATTAACGGAGATACGATGAAAAGCATTTATTTGATTGGTTTTTTGATGATTACGCTTTTGTTTAGCGGATGTAAAGCAAAAACTGAAGAGAAAGAAGCTATTAGAGGTGTGTGGTTAACAAATGTTGATAGTGATGCATTGAATTCATTAGATAATATTAAACAAACTGTAAAAGTTTGCAAAGATCAAGGATTTAATTTAATATGTGTTGTAATGTATAATAAAGGGATGACTTTATACCCAAGTAAAACGATGAAAGAATTAGTTGGGCAAGAGATAGATTCTGCATTTGTTGGTAGAGACCCTTTAAAAGAACTAATTGAAGAAGCACATAAAGAAGATATAAAAGTAATCGCTTGGTTTGAATTCGGTTTTTCTTCGTCATATAAGTTAGATGGAGGTAAAATTGTTAAAGCAAAACCAAACTGGGCAAGTAAAAACAATGAAGGTAAGTTAGTAACTAAAAACGGGTTTGATTGGATAAACGGCTTTGATCCGGAAGTTCAACAGTTTATGCTTGCTTTAATTAAAGAAGTTGTTTCAAATTATGAAATTGACGGAATTCAGGGGGATGATAGATTACCCGCTATGCCGGTAGAAGCCGGGTATGAAGAGTTTACTATTAATAAATATAAAGCCGAACATAACGGTGCAATTCCTCCTAAAGATTTTAGAGATACTGCTTGGGTTACTTGGCGTGCAAATATTCTTAACGAATATATGGGTGAAATTTATAAGACGGTAAAGCAAATTAAACCAAAGGTTATTGTTAGTATGGCTCCCAGTATATTCCCATGGAGTAAAGAAGAATATTTGCAAGATTGGACAAAATGGGTAAAACAGGGATATGTTGATTTAGTAATACCCCAGCTCTATCGTCAAAATTTAGAAGATTATATTAAAATATTGGATGATATTGTAAAAGAACAACTTACAAAAGAAGAATTAAAGAAATTTTATCCGGGAATTTTACTTAAGGTAGGTAGTTACTATCCTAGTGAACAACTTTTAAAAGAGATGGTAAAAGAAAACAGAAAACGTAATATTAACGGTGAAGTGTTCTTTTTTTATGAAGGTTTGAAAAAATATCCTAACATTTTTAAGGATCAAATTTATACTGATAAGGTTACATTTCCTAAATATTTAATTAAGGATTAAAAATGAAAAAAATTTTAGCTATTCTTTTATTAATAAATATTTCGGTTTTTTCTCAAACATTAAATGAAATGCGAGCGGTTTGGATAACAAATGTTGATAGCGATGTTTTAATGACTGATGTTAAAATTGCCGAAGCAATGGATTATTTAGAATCAATTGGTGTAAATGTTATTTTTCCGGTAGTATGGAATAAAGGATACACTATCTATCCAAGCGAAGTTATGAACACTGAATTCGGATTACCTATATGGCCAAGTGTTGCTGGTAGAGACCCCCTAAATAGGGTAATTATTGAAGCTCATAGAAACGGAATTGAGGTTATACCTTGGTTTGAGTTCGGTTTTTCTCCTTCATATTCATTAAACGGAGGACACATATTGGCAAAACATCCGGACTGGGGACTAAAAAACAATAGCGGTAATTTAGTAGTTAAAAACGGTTTTGATTGGATGAGCGGTATTGTACCGGGTGTACAGAATTTTATGACATCACTTGTATTGGAAGTAGTAGATAATTACGATGTTGACGGTGTACAAGGTGATGATAGGCTGCCGGCTATGCCAGTTGAAGGGGGATATGAAGAATATACTAAAAATCTATACAAATCAGAGAATAACGGCAATAATCCGCCAAGTAATTATGCAGATAATAATTGGATGAAGTGGCGAGCAGATAAACTTAATGCATATTATAAAAGTTTAAGAGATAGCGTAAAAATTAGAGGCGAATATTTAATATTCTCATCCGGACCAAGTGTTTATCCTTGGGGGTATCAAAATTATTTACAAGATACAAAAACTTGGGTAACCGACGGAATAATAGATAATTTTATTCCCCAATTGTATCGTCAGGAAATTAGCAGTTATAATAATGAATTAACAATAGCTTTAAGTTATGTGCCGGCAGATAAAAAAAACATATTTTTTGCAGGGGTTTTAGCTAAAGCGGGCTCTTATATAATTAGCCCCTCCTTATTAATGTCTACGCTAAATAGTAATAGACAAAAGGGAGTTAAAGGAGAAACATTTTTCTTTTATGAAGCACTAAGAAAAAATTCTAATTTATTAGGGGATACATTAAAAGCTACATATTACAAAGAAAAAGCAATTCCACCTTTTAGAGACGGTAAAATTTGGAGACCAAAAGCTTTAATTGTAAATGAGGATGAAGAGAGTATAGTTAAAACCGGAAATTGGACGGTATTCGGTATTTCCGGGTTTAAACCAAATATTTTAATGACTAACGATCCAAATTATGCGGCTGTTGAGTATAATTTGAATGTTCCGTTTGATGCTTTCTTTGACATATATGCTTATGTGGTTACAAATAGTGTGAATGCTACAAATGTTTCGCATACTGTTTATTATGAGGGGGATTCGGTTAAAGTTTTAGTTGATCAAAAAGATAGCAAGAACAAGGGGTGGTATAAGTTGGGAAGTTATTATTTTACAAAAGGAAATAAAAAAGTTTTAAAGATTGATAATAGCGGAATTGAAGCCGGCAAATATGTTATTGCTGATGCTTGTATGATGATGATAAACAGAAAACTTTCTCCCGATGTAATTGTTACGGATGTAACCGAAGAAAATGAAGGTAATGTTTTACCAAATAATTTTAGCTTAAAACAAAATTACCCAAATCCTTTTAATCCTACTACTATTATAGAATATAACTTAAAAGAGCAGGCAAATGTATCGTTAAGCATTTATAACGTACTTGGGCAAAAAATTGTTAATTTGGTTAATGAAGAACAACCGGCAGGAAATTATAAAGTAAATTTTAATTCTGATCAGTATAATTTATCAAGCGGAATATATTTTTATTCAATTAATGCGAACAATTTTACATCAACAAAAAAAATGGTATATTTAAAATAAAGCAAATAATGAAATATTTAATATTCTTTGTGTCATTATTAATTTTACCGGGGTGTAATACGTCAGAACTTAACTTACGGTATAAAGCAATTGAAGAAATTAAAAGTACCGAAAAAGAATTTGCAGCTTATGTAAAACAGCATGGAATAACTGCCGGTTTTTATAAGTTTGCTGCAGAAGATGCCGTGCTTAATCATTCAGAAAGATTGATTAAAGGAAAAGAAGCAATTAAATTGCATTATTTATCAAAAAACGCAGATAAAAATAAATTAGAATGGAATGCAGAATTTGTAGATGCAGCGGAAAGTGGTGAATTAGGTTATACTTACGGTAGCTATGTATATTTAGTGCCCGATAGTTCGGGGCAATTTATTAAATATACAGGCGTATTTCACACAGTTTGGAAAAAACAAGCGGACGGCAATTGGAAATTTGTATGGGATTAAAATTATGAATTACTACAATTATAACAAAGAAGAATTAATTGATGAAATTTTAAAGCTAAAAAGTCAAAAAGCATTATTTGGCAAAAATTCGAATATTAATGACAACGAAACTTTCTTAAAACAAATTCTTTTCGAAGAAGCTTTTTACGGTTCACCTGACGGTATTATGATAACTAAGGGGACTACAGGGGAAATATTAACTTTAAACAAAGAATATACAAACTTGTTGGGTTATGAAAAAGAAGATGTTATAGGAAAAAGTATACAGGAAATTGGTATTTGGATAAATCTTGAAAGCAGAAGTAGTTATATTGAACAAATTTTGAAAGAAGGTTTTTTAAGTTATGAAGATGATTTTAAGAAAAAAGATGGTTCAATAATAAAATTATCGGCATTTTCAAGATTATTGAGAATTAACAATCAAAATTATTTTGTGTCGTATATAAATAAAACAAGCAAACTATATGTAGAATTAAAAAAAAGTGAAAAAAAGTTTAAAATACTTTCGGAAAATATTAAAGACGTTATATGGGAATTAGATCCATATGAATTTAAATTTACATATGTAAGTCCGTCGGTTTATACTTTACGCGGATATACTGCCGAAGAAGTAATGGCTATGCCGTTCACAGATTCTTTAGATATTGAAGGATTTAATTTAGTTAAAAAAATTATTAATGGAAGAATAAAAGAGTTTGAATCAAAAAAAATAGTACCGGAGGGATTTTTTAGAAATGAAGCACAACAACCTTGTAAAAACGGAAAATTACTTTGGACCGAAGTAATTACTTCTTATTTTGTTGATGAAGAAACCGGTAAACTAATGATTAGAGGGGTAACAAGAGAAATAGAAGATAGAAAAGAAAGCGAAAGGCGATTAACTGTAGCTTATGAAGAATATAAAACGCTATTTGAAAATGTTACGGAATCAATTATTCTTCTTCAAGATTCTTTTGTAAAAAAAGCTAATAAGGCAGCATTAATTTTAACAGGCTATACATACGAAGAAATATATTCTACTCCTTTTGTTAATTTTATTGCGGAAGAATTTAGAGAAACTGCAATTAATTATCACAAAAAAAGATTAAACGAAGAAATGTTTGATGAAAAATATGCCGTTAAAATAAATGTTAAAAACGGTACTACAAAATGGGTTACAATTTCAGGTGTTAAAATAATGTGGCAGGGAAAACCGGCGACATTAAATTTTTTAGGGGATATAACCGAACAAAAAGAAATACAAGAGAAATTGATTAAACAAAATGAAGAATTGTTAAAAACCAATAATCAAAAAGATAAGCTGTTTTCAATTATTTCTCATGATCTGAAAAACCCTCTACATGTAATACTTGCTCTTTCTGATATTTTAACTTCAGATTTGGAAATGCTTCCGGATGCGGAAAAGTTGCAGATTGCAAAAGATATAAAGAAATCTGCTAAAACTTTACGAAAAATACTGGATGATTTGCTTAATTGGGCAAAACTTAAACAAAACCTAGTGACCTTTGCGCCCAAAAGCCTAAATTTGGGAGAATTGGTAAACGATGCTTTTATAAATAACTTTGATTCTGCCAGAGATAAAAATATATTGATGAAAATTGATATTGACGATAATTTAAGTATTTGGGGCGATGAAAATTTACTTAAATCGTTGTTTCGTAATCTAGTAACTAATGCAATAAAGTTTAGTCCCGAAAACTGTACAATTGATATTAACGTAATTCTTTTAGATAATAAAGATATTATTGTAAAAATACAAGATTACGGAATAGGAATGCCGAAGGAATTATCAGAACATTTATTTGAATTAGGATATAAAATTCAGCGAGCCGGAACAAATAATGAACCAAGTACCGGTCTAGGATTGCAGATAGTAAAACATATAGCCGAAGTTCATAAAGCAGAGCTTTGGTTTGAATCTGAAGAACACAAAGGAACAACATTTTTTGTAAAATTTTTTTATAATATTAAACAATAAACAAATATTTCCGATAATAAAGAATAACTAAAAATATATTGATATGAAAAACATTGCTATTGAAACACTTTTGGGAATAATTTTAGGCTTTGGGCTATTCTTTATATCAATAGCTGCAAGTACAGATAATTTTTTAATGTTTTTTAATCTTCCGAGTTTATTGATGGTTGTAGGAGGTACATTGGCAGCAACAATGATCTCTTTTAGAGGAAGATATGTGATGCAGGCATTAAAAGAATTACAAGGTATATTTACACCCCAAAACATTAATCCGCAAACCCTATATAAAGAAGTAGAAAACATTATTAATTTAGCAAGAGTTCTTAAAACTAAAGGAATTGTTGAGCTTGAAAACGAACTCCAAAAATCTGATATAAAAGATCCGTTTGTAAAATACGGAGGTGAATTACTGGTAACAGGTTATAAAGGGGATGAATTAAGAAAAATGCTTAATAATTTTGTTGAAACATCGTTTGAAAGGAGTATGGTGTTTTCACATATTCTTAGAACTATGGCAAGTTTTGCACCTGGTTTCGGAATGTTAGGTACGGTGATCGGATTAATTATTATGTTGGATAAAATGGGAAGTAACCCTTCGGAATTAGGAAGTGGTTTAGCTTTTGCTCTTATTACAACTTTATACGGAGTATTACTAGCACAGCTAATTTTACGCCCTGCTGCCGAAAAAGTTAAACAAAAACAAGAAATTTTAAGATTTAGGAATTTGTTAATTACTGAAGGTTTTGTTCTATTAGGTGAAAATCAAGATTCTATGCTTATTCAAGATATGCTTAATTCATTTTTAGATCCCGAAAATCATTTCTCGGTAATTAAAAAAGATCGTAATTAATATTGGTAAAATAATTATAATGGAAAATTTTAACGATAATATTAATCGAGATGATAATATTAGCAGCGAACAAAAGCTTGCGAAAAAATTGAAAGCCGAGCTGATTAAACGTAATATAAATGAGAATGAGGAAAAAGGGAAAAAAAGCTATAAAAGATGGTACTCGGAAGAAGATTCAACTTACAAAAGTAAAATTGTGAAAGGTGAAGCAGATGCGGAAGATTGGCTAACTACGTATGCAGATGTGATAACCTTAATGCTAACACTTTTCGTGTTATTGTTTTCTTACTCAAAGGTTGACCAAAAGAAATTTGAACAATTAAAGCAATCGATAAACAAAGAATTATTAAAAAAAGACGAAAAAACTATGTTTGAACAAGTCGAAAAAAATGTAAAAAATATTTTCGAAAGCTCAAGCATGGGAAACAAAGTTTTAATTTCGTCTGATCCAAAAGGTTTAAAAATAGAATTAAATAGCAGTGCTTTATATGATTTAGGTTCGGCAGATATTAAACCGGAAATGTTAAAAGAATTACGCGAGTTAGCTCATACAATAAACACACTTAGAATTAATTTTCCGAATTATTTAGTTGAGGTTGAAGGGCATACAGATAATATTCCTATAAATACACCTCAGTATCCTTCCAATTGGGAATTATCTACAAACAGAGCTACTAACATAGTGAGGTTATTTATAGAAGAAGGAATTCCGCCTAATAGATTGAGAGCTGCGGGGTATGCGGATAGTCGTCCAAAATTATCGAATATAGACTCAGACGGAAATTCTATTCCTCAAAACCAAGCCGCAAATAGAAGAGTTGTTATTTTTGTACAACGAGAAAGTTAGTTATTAAATATTCTATCCCAAAAACTTCTTTTTTCTTTCTTTTTCCAAAATTCGACGTAACTTTTTTGAGTTGTTATTCCAATAGGTCCTTCATAAATACCACCGTCTTTATATCCGTCATATACTCTTACGGCAATAACGTTATCACCGTTAGCGTTAAGAATATTATCTGGCAAATAATAACCTCTGAATTTATCATAACTATCACCTAAATTATTATCTACATTTGATATTTGACCGGTTGAACCTACAAGTTTGCCGTTTATATATACTTGGTCGTAATCATCAATTTTCCCCATAACGAGAACTAGCTTTTGTCCGGCAATAGATTTTGAAACTTTAAATTTTTTACGATACCAAGCGTATCCGTCATAATCTTTATATCCTTGATTTTCCCAAAATCCCGGTACTATTATTTCATCCCATTTAGAATCATCAAAATTTATATTTTTAAATTCTTCGTTATTTGCAGGTTTAAATTTCCAGTAACCTTCTAAACCAACAGCAAAAGAAATGCTTTTATAATTATAAATTCCGGGTTCGCCGTTCACAATGCCTCCGCCTTGCTCGTCATCAAATACTCGAACGGCAATTACGTTATTTCCCGGTTTTAATAAACCCATAGGAATGGGGTATTTACGGTAAGAGAAATATGATGTAATATAAGCAGGGGGAAAAGAACCGCTTTTACCGATAAGAACACCGTTTATATAAGTTTCGTCAACATCGTCAACGTAACCAAGCTCAACATACAATTGCGTGTTAAGGTATTTATCAGAAATAATAAACTGCTTGCGGTACCATGCGTAACCGTCATAACCATGATAACCTTTATCTTCCCAAAAAGCTGGAACTCGAATATCTTCCCAGTTACTATCATTGAAACCGGTATTTTTCCATTCAGCGTTATCCCCGATTGAAAATCTCCAATAACCTGATAAATTAAAAACGCGAGTACGGTCTTCGGCATATAAACTTACCGCAAGCAGCAACACTACTACCAAATTTATTTTAATATTCTTCATAAAAGTTCTTAAAATTTTATTATTAATTTATTTAAATAATTAATCTTTTGCTGTAATTAATTGTAAAAAATTGTAAAAATTCATTTTTTGGTTATATAATTTGTGGTGTCACTATATTGTTTTGCTATTTCATTACCAATAAATCTAAATTTTTTGTTTTTATCTTTGCAGCATAAATTTGTAACCGCATTAAAACTTTTTTCAGTTCCGATTTTATACAAAGATATCGCAATTAAGTATTTTGTGTTTTGGTTTGTTGTGTTTTTATATAAAAAGCATAATTCGTCAACTGCTGCATCAATTTTGTATTTACCCGCTAAATATACGGCACTTTTCATTAATCCTTCATTATCAGAACGTAAAGCAGTAATTAAGTTGTTAATTTTATTCTCTTCCCTATTGGTATTAGAATTCGGTTCGGCAAGAAGTAAAGCAGCACTGAATAATATGTACAAAAATATAACCCATCCTACAACCTTGCGATTTGTGTTTTGTTCGTAACGTTCCATTTTTTCCTTCCTGTTTTTTTAGTTGTAAAAATTGTTTATTCTTGATTATTGTGACGGTAAACTTACTAATTAAGTTGTCACCAAAAAGTTATTGTTTGTAACAAGATGTAACAGAAAGGTAAAAAAGTGAAATAGCGTAATATTTAAAAATTAAACGGTGAAAAGTGAAATTTAAATTGAACAATATATAAATGCACGGGTTAATTTTGCAATTACGGTTAATTATGTTAAATAATCTAAGTGACAAAATGCGGAAGGTTTATCATGTATGGGAAATTTTAATCAAAAAGCTTGAACATTTAGCTTATTTAACCGCTTATACTATTAAATTTTCAAAAAAAACATTATTTTTAAAATGTGATTTATGCAATAATGTATACGGAGATTCAATTATGTTAAGAAATATTATGATAGTATTTGTTTTATTTGGTTTGTGTTTAAATGCTCAGGAAAAATTGCCTCAGGTTAATAGGGAGTTTAGGGCAGTTTGGGTTGCTACCGTTGCTAATATTGATTGGCCAAGCGCCCCCGGTTTGGATATCGAAAAACAGAAACAAGAAGCGCTTGATATTTTAGATAGAGTAAAAGAAATGAATATGAATGCAATTGTATTACAAGTTAGACCTCAATGCGATGCCATTTATAAATCATCTTTTGAGCCATGGTCTTATTATCTAACAGGCGAGCAAGGTAAAGCACCGGAGCCTTATTACGACCCATTAGAATTTTGGATAACTGAAGCACATAATAGAGGAATTGAAGTACACGGATGGTTTAATCCTTACCGTGCAGGTCATCCGGCAAGCAAACAAAGTATTTCTGATAATAGTGTTATTAAATCTAAACCTAACTATGTTGCAAAACTGAGTACAGACGGTTATTATTGGTTAATTCCTACTCTAAAAGAAGTTCAAGACCATTCATATAATGTGGTGATGGAAGTTGTAAAAAATTATGATATAGACGGAATTCACTTTGATGATTATTTTTATCCTTATCCGGAGTATAACAACGGTGCGGATTTTCCGGATGAAGAAAGTTATACAGAATATAAAAAACAAGGGGGTAAACTAAATAAAGGGGATTGGAGGCGAGATGCTGTTAATAAATTTGTGAAAAGAATTTATACCGGAATTAAAAAAGTAAAACCCGAAGTAAAGTTAGGAATTAGTCCTTTCGGGTTATATCGTCCCGGTTATCCCGAAACAGTAAAGACGGGTTTTGATCAATACGAAACATTATATGCAGATGCGCGTCTATGGTTAAATAAAGGTTGGGTAGATTATTATTCACCTCAATTATATTGGTTAACAAGTAATCCTCGTTATAGTTATCCGGTATTGTTTAAGTGGTGGTTGGGCGAAAATAAAGCAAATAGAAATGTATTCCCGGGATTATGGATTAATCCTCGATATGAAATAAAAGAGATGTCTACCGAAATTATTAATCAAATTATGATTACCCGCGCAATGAATTCACATGCTGCCGGTACGGTACTTTTTAGCATGAAACAAATAATGAATAATTACGATACTTTGGCAATGCCGATAATTAAAAATATCTATAACGAGCAGGCAATTACCCCTACTTATGAATGGATAAATAAACAGGCACCTAATAAGCCAAAAGTTTTAAAAGAAACTAAAGATGAAAAAACTTATTTAAATATTACCGAAAATAAAGGTAAAAAAGCGTTCTTATACGTTGTTTATGAAAAGAAAAATGATAATTGGACGTATAAAATATATCCTGCAGTAAATAGATTAATAGGTGTGGAAAAGGCGGACAAATATGCCGTTTGTGCGGTTGATAAATTGGGAAATATTAGTAAGCCTGTATTTGTTGATTGATAAAACTGAAAAGAGAAATCAAGTGAAACAGTGGAGGAACGGACTAAAGTTTAATTAAACTTTGACATTTTTGCCGAACCGGAATTTTCAGGATAGAAAAGAGTTTATAGGATAAATACAGAATTTTAGAGTAAAATTTATATAGATCTGTAATCCATTTGGTGGCTGTCGAAATAAACAGCCTTCCAATATTTACAGAGATTTCTTGAAAATCCGGTTAATCTAAGTTCTAAAAGGTATTAAAGCGGCATAGTGAAGCAATAACAAAACAACTATAAAATAATACCGAAATGAGATGCTAATTTATCGTTAAAATCGTTACAATCAAGAATAATCTGTTTCTCTTTAAGTCGATTATTAGTTGTTGTTAAACTGTCATCGGTTAAAGTAACTCGCCCAAAAGGGGTTGCAATAGTACAGAGTTTTTTTTGAGTAAAAATGGTTTCGGGAGAGGTTTGATGATGTAGACACATTTCAGAAAATTCTTCTATATGTTTGGGATCTAAAGAGAATTTATATTGAGTTAACCAATTTTCTTCATTAAAACGTTGCAAAAAGAATTCATCGTCAGTTTTATAAACGCGATACTTTCCGCTTATATCTTTAATCTGCCCGTTTGGGATTGGTAAAGGAATACGAAAAGAGTCGCCAAAACCTACATCAACAAGAAAAGGCTGAGATAAATTTACCAATAAAGCAAGATGATCAAATTCAGGTGCAAATTTATCAATATTAGAATAGTAAAAACTGCATGAAAGTAAATAAACTTCAAAACCAAGTTCTTTTAATAGATTATAAAATAAATAATTAAGCTCGTAGCAAAAACCGCCGCGTTTATTGTTGATTATTTTATTAAAAAGATATTCCTTTTCTAAAACAATTGGTATGTTTAAGTGAATGTCTAAATTTTCAAAAGGAATTTTTAACATATGCTGCATTTGTAATTTTGCAAGATAGACATATGTTAACTTTTCTTGGGGCTCTACGTCTAAATATTTTAAGTAACTTTCTACATTCATAAAATTTTGAAACTATTATACAAATATAAATCATTTTTTGCTTTACTTTTAAGTAAAAATTTAAGATTATATTAAAGATAATTTAATAAATTATTAATTTGAGATTAAAATGCTTAAACTAAGATTATATGTATATTTGGCGGGGATTATATTTTTTTTTAACGGGTGTCACACTTATATTATGGAGACCGTTTATCCTACATTAACAGATGGTAAGTACGATAGCGAGTTTCCTTATAAAAACTGTTCAGAGCAATTAGAAACCGTAAGCCAGTCAGTAAAATTAGTAAATGTGTTAGTTTATTATAAAAATTATTTTGTAGACGAAAAATTTACATTAACAAAAAAAGAAATAAACTCGGAAAATTTTGAAGCAGTTACATATAAAAAAGGCGTATATCATAGAACGGCTAGCGGAACAGCCACAATAATACATGGCACAAACGGAAACGTAGCCCTGCTAACATGTGCCCATATTATAAATTTTCCGGATACGGTTTATACTTATAAAATTGACGAAAAAGGGAATGTTACAAATATTGTAGAAAGTATTTCTATTAAAACTAAACAAACTAACTATATTAATGATTTTCCCGAAGGCGGTGATGTCGATATTATTTTAGTTGACGAGTTGAATGATTTAGCCGTAATAGGAAAAAGATTTTTACAGTACAAGTTAAATCAGTTCCCTGTATTTAATTATCCCCTCGGAGAGGCAAAAAAATTAGAATGGGGTTCGTTTATTTATGCGTTAGGGTATCCTATGAATTATAAAATGATTACAAAAGGAATCGTTTCAAGTCCAAACCGAGACGAAAACGGTTCATTTTTGATAGATGCGGTTTTTAATAGGGGATTTAGCGGTGGAATTGTGTTGGCAATTAGAGACGGAGTTCCAAATTTTGAACTTGTCGGGTTAGTTCGTTCCGTACCGGCTGAATATGAATATGTTCTTAAACCGGAAGCACTAAATGAAGGGTACGAGTATAATCCTTTACTCCCGTATAAGGGGAATATTATGATAGAACAAAGAGTAAATATAAAATATGGAGTAACACGAGTTATACCTATAGAAACAATCATGGATTTTATTAACAAGAATGCGGATAAACTAATAAAATTCGGTTATGTTTTTGATAATTTTAAAAAATAGTTGTAAATTAATATTTTAATATTAAAAAAAAGGTTAACTATGTCAGAAGAAAAATTAGCGGCAGAAGTGGGAGAATACAAGGGGAGTGCAATATTAACAATATTTACCGGAAACAACCCAAATTACAAATTTTCGTTTGGAGTTAGTAAAGCAAAAGCAATTTTGAATTACCTTGAAGACATTAAAAAATTTGTTGAAGAACACGAAAAAAACGAAAAAGAAAAAAAATGAAAAAGATGGCGGTTTTAATTGTTTCCGCTATTTTGATTTTTGCTTTAGGTTGTGATAATGAAAGTAACGAACAATCGACAAAATCAAAATACTTAAACAAAAAAATCGATAATGTAAATTATAGCAGCATACCGGATAGTGTTTTGATGTTATATCAAAATTACGCCGGTATTCTTGCAGTTAGGGAGATGATGTTAGACCCTAAACTTTATGAAAGCGTAATAGAAATACCTTCCGAAATTAAAAATCTATTTTTCAATTCACTCTGCCAAGTATATAATGCTAATTACCTAACAGCACATAATATAGTAATTAACGGCTATAAAATAGGTGTTTTTCCGAATCCGGAGACAAATAATTTTTTAATTGAAGTTGATACTTCGGAAGCCTGGGTAAATAGTTTAATAATTAACCATAATTTTTCTGGCAATACAAGTTTTGATAGTTTGACTAGACAATATAAGCTTAACTATAGCAATTATTATAACTTTGCCGGATTTAACGGTTTTAGTTTTTCTTCGGAAAATCAATTAAACCTACATCCCCTATTTAATACTTTAAAAGGTATTAACGGAATAAAAAATGTTTATGCAAATAGTGCTATGGGAGACGGTAGCAATATAACGGCAGAAGTTTTGAATGATTATGTTCAATTGGTTTATTCTTATGGGTTTGGTGACTGTCCAAGCGGCTGTATTTATCGTCATTACTGGATGTTCAGAGTATATTATGACGGTGTTGTTGAATATATGTATGAATGGGGAGACCCTATAAATTAAACTTTAGGATAATTAATTGAAAATTTTCCGCCTTTTTATAGAATTTTTGTATTTCATTCCGATTACTTTATTTATAACATTTTTTTACATTAAGGATGTTTTATATAAAGGGATTGTACCAATTATAGTTAGTTTTTTTATTTATGGTGTGTTAAGTTTTGCGTTTTATATTTCGTTTAAGTATAAAAACAATAACAAAAAAAATAACGCAGAAATAAATTTACCAAAAATTATTATTACCGACGAGTTAAAAAATGAATATATAAATTTACGTTTTTTATTTATTGGCTTAAGTAAAATAATAATCGCTTTTTTACCTCCGGTTTTGTTCTTTTTAAGCGAAATAATGCTATTGCGAACTTTTATTGTGCTATTATCGTTTGTTTTTTTATTTGTTTTATTCTTCCTGTTTATTATTTTTGTTATAAGGTATCATATGTTAAGTGAAGGTTACACAAATTTAACATTTATAAATACTATAAAACACGGATTGTTTTATTATAACGAGAATGATAAAAGAGCAATTGTTGATAAGCCATTCGGAGCTGGTAGTACAATTAACTTTGCTTCAAAACAAGGCAGATTGGTTTTTTATGTATTAATTTCTATTCCGATTACAATTATTGTTATTTTAATTACTGTTTTCAGTTATAAATAAAAATTAGAATTGATGAAAAAATTAAACTTACCTATTTTGTTAGCTTCCGTTTCTTTATTAATAATGGTCGGTATTATTTTGAAATATACCGAATTTACTAAAGAAAAAAATGAAAAAGAGGTGAGGGAAATTCTTTTAGAAATTATGATTAATAAAAAAGCCGGATTAGAAAAAGCTCTTTATTCGAGGATCTATTATACAAAAGGGATTGCTGCCTACATAGCGGTTAACGGAAATATAACATTAGATGAATTTTATAGTTTGGCTGACGAGTTAATCCAAAAAGATACTGTTATTAGTACAATGGCTCTTTCCGAAAATTGTATTATAGGAGCTATTCATCCGCTAAAAGGGCACGAAGCAGCAATAGGAGTTAATTTACTTGCTCATCCTGCTCGAAAAAAAATTGTTGAAGAAACTATTAAAACTCATCAAACATTTGTAGCCGGTCCGGTAGAACTTGTTGAAGGAGGAGTGGCTTTTATTAGTTATACCCCGATTTTTATTAGAAATGCGGTAGATACATCAAAATTTTGGGGTGTTTGTGATATTGTAATATATAAAGATAAATTATTAAATGAAGCAAAGTTAAATGAAACGTACGGTGATTTTAAATTTTGTTTAAGAGGTGTTGACGGTGACGGAGTAAACGGTGAGTTCTTTTGGGGTGATTCCACAGTGTTTAAAAAGAAACCCGTAAATATTGAAATTGTTTTACCTACCGGCAATTGGATATTATCGGGTGTTCCTATTGAAGGATGGGAAAAATATAGTAATAAAAACAATATATTGATGATTTTGCTTTATTTTTCGGCTTTTGTAATAAGTTTGTTAATTTGGTTTTTGACTAAAGCTATACTGAAAATACGTCACAACGAACGTGAACTGAACGCTTTGTTTATTAGTCTAAATGAAATAGTTTTAGTATTTGATGATAAAGGGGTTTATAAAAAAATTTCTCCAAGCGGAAGAAACTTACTTTTTAAACCATATGAGGAAATGATTGGAAAATCTCTATTTGAGGTTTTTGATTCAAAAACAGCACAATTCTTTTTTGATGCAATTAAAAAAGCCATTTCGGAAAAAACTTCTGTAGTAATTGAGTATCCACTGGATATTGACGGTTCGCAAGTATGGTTTGAAGCTAGAATAACTTATATGATAGATAATTTGTGCATCTATGCGGCACATGATATAACTACTAAAAAGCTTGCAGAAGATAGATTAAAAAAATCGGAAGAATACCTAACCGAGTTAAATAGAACTAAAGATAGATTCTTATCTATTATAGCACATGATTTACGAAGTCCTTTTCAAGGATTTTTGGGGCTTTCTGACTTATTAGCTACACAATTGGGAAAAATTGATATACAAGAAGCCAAAAATATGGCTGTTGAATTAAACGAAAGTTTAAATAAACAATTTTTATTGCTGGAGGATTTGCTAAATTGGGCAAAATTACAGACTCAAAAATATGAGCTAAATATTAAATCGCTCAATTTATATAAGATGGTTGAATCGGTATTTAATTTATATCAGTTACACTTAGATAGTAAAAATATTGTCTATAAAAACGATATAGATAAAAGCTTAGAAATTAATGCCGATAGCAATATGATTTTATTAGTTTTGAGAAATTTAATTAATAATAGTATAAAATTTACAAAATCCGGCGGTTTAATTATAATAAGTTCAAAACAATATGAAGATGAAATTATTATTAGTGTATTTGATAGCGGTGTTGGTATTGAAGAGGAAAAACTAAGCAAGTTATTTACCGAAGTAAATCTATCATCACTTGGTACCAGTAATGAAGTCGGAATAGGACTTGGTTTAATTTTATGCAAAGATATTATTGATAAACATAACGGTAAAATTTGGGTAGAAAGCCATGTCGGAATCGGAACTACTTTTATGTTTTCTCTGCCGGTAAAAGATAAATAATATTTACTTTGCTTATTAATATTTTAATATTATATTCGATAATGCATATATAATTTAATAATTTATTATGATGAAGACAAAACTCATTTATTTCTTTTTGTTAATACCTTTTGTATTTTACAAAGCCGATAAGGTAGATTCGGTTCTTTATCTACTTAAAGGTAAAAGTGAAACAGAAAAAGTGAGAATACTTACAGAATTATGCTGGGAAAATAGAAATGTTTTTCCAAAATTATCTCTAAAATATGGATTTACGGCGATAAATAAAATAGATAAATATGAACTTGCAATATCGAAAAGTAAACTTTATAATTTTATAGGTGTGGTTTATAGCCATCTAGGGGAACTAGATTCTTCTTATTATTTTTATCAAAAAGGATTGTTTGAAGCTACCAAAACTAAAGATAGTGTTCAACTTGCATATTCGCTAAATAATCTTGGCGATTATTATTTGCAAAGCTCTCTTTATTCTTTAGCTTTAGAAAAATTTTTCCAATCAAATAAACTGTTTGTTAAATTAGATGATAAAATAGGGCTTGCATATAGTTTTAACGATATTGGGCAAGTATATTTTAATCAACAAGATTACGATAAAGCGTTATTTTATTACAGTAAATCAGTAGAAATTAGAAAAAAAATAAAAGATAACAGAGGAATCGGAAAATCGTTAACCGGGATAGCTTCTGTTTACGAAGCAAAAAAAGATTTTGCCAAAGCATTAGAAGTTTACAAAGAATCTGAACAATATAGTAGGTTAACAAATTATCATAAAGGGTTAATTTATGCGAATTTAGGTTATTCTAATATCTATTTTATGATGAATAAACCTTATGATGCTTTATTATATAATCAAAAGGCGTTAGATTTATCCTTAAAAATAAACTCAATTCCACAAATAATATCAAGTTATAATGATAGGGCTAAAATATTATTAAAAATAAATAATATTACGGAAGCAAAGAAAATTTTGGAAATAGCGAGCACGGAGGCAGGAAATGCAGGCATTATTAATATGCTTGCGGATTCTTACCGGTTATTAAAAGAAATTGCCATTAAGGAAGGAGACTATAAACTTGCCTTAAAATATACAGACGACTATTTAGCGTTAAAAGATAGTATTTATAGCTCGGGAAGTGTAAATAAAATTGCAGATTTACAATCAGCGTATCTCGTTCAATTAAAAGAGTCTGAAAATACTATTCTCAAAAAAGAAATTGATTCGGAAAGAACGAAAATTAGGTTTGTCGGAGTGGTTGCTTTCTTAATTGCATTATTGTTGTTTTTGGGAATTTCTAGGTATAAGTTACTAAGGGATTTAAATAGAAAGCTAAGTAAAGAAATCGAATCAAAAAACAAGTTATTTTCTATAATAGCTCACGATCTAAATAATCCTGTAGGTGCAATTTCTTCCGTTTCGGAGTTTTTAAGAACTGATTATAACGATATTGCCGAAGAAGACAAAAAAGAATTAGTAGATAGCATAGCAGATGCTTCTAAAAATATTCAATTAATGATTGGAAATTTATTAAATTGGGCTAGATCGCAACGAGAAGGAATAAAAATTAATAAAAGTGAATTAAATGCTAAAGAGCTTTTGGAAAACATTGCTGAAAGTTATAAATTTTTAGCAAAGAAGAAATCTATCGAAATTATTGTTGACGTACCGGAAAACCTTAGTATTTTAGCTGATAAATTTGTAACCGAAACTATTTTGGGTAATTTAGTTACAAATGCCGTAAAGTTTTCATCAAAGAATAATAAAATAATTCTATCGGCAAGAATTAATAAAAAAAGTGCTGTGCTAGAAGTACAAGATTTTGGTATGGGAATGTCTAAAGATACGATCGATCTTATTATAAATAAAGATAAGTCTTTTACTTCTTTAGGTACTGATAAAGAAAGAGGAATAGGATTGGGTTTGCAAATTGTTAAAGAATTGGTCAATTTACATAATTCTAGAATATCTATTGCAAGTGAAGTTAATAAAGGTACATCGTTTAAAATTGAAATATAGTTTTATCAACATCTAAACCTCCGTTGCCCAATCCAAATAGTATTATCAATAAAGAATTATTATCCGCTTTATTTGTAAAGTTCTACAATAACCGAACTTTGAGCCGGAACAATAACTTCTTTTAAGTTTGATACATGCTTATCTGTTATAATTTCTTTTCCTGACTTGTAATTGTTTAATATTTCGGAATGCCTATTATATTCTAAAGTTACGGGTTCTTTTCCGTTATTCATTGCTACCATAACGCAGTTTTTATCATCATATCTAAAGTAAACATATGTATCTTTATACGGTAAAAAGTGCAAAGTTTTTCCGTTATGAATAACCGGAGTATTTTTGCGCCAGTTTAATAATTTAGTAATATAATTAAATGCATCGTTCTGCAAATTTGTTCTACCTTCTTTTGTAAATGCATTTACAGAATCTTCTTCCCATCCGCCGGGGTAATCCGCACGTAATACTTCATGATGGTCACCGGTCATTAAAATTTCTGTTCCGTAATAAATTTGTGGAAGACCTCTTGCAGTAAGTAAGAACGTAACAACTTGTTTATACTTATTTATATCGTTTTTGCAAAATGTAAATATTCTTGTAACATCATGGTTATCTGCAAATATCATATTTGTGTTGGGATTATCGTATAAATAGTCTCGGGCAACGGTATTATACAATTCGTAAATCCCTCTGTAATCAGAAAACACATGGTTTAACGAAGTTTGTATTGGGAAATCTGTTATATATTCTAATTCAGAGCTAAATCCGTCACGATTAATGTTCCCTTTTTTCCAATAAGAAATAATTTCGGGATCATTCATCCATACTTCACCGACTATAAACAAATCGGGGTATTCGGTTTTAATTATTTTTAGCCAATTATTCATAAAATCTTTATAATTGTATTGATAAGTATCCATACGAATTCCGTCTAAACCGGCGTATTCAACCCACCATAAGGTAGTTTGAATTAAGTATTTAGCAACTAAAGGATTTTCTTGGTTTAAATCAGGCATCCATTTATCGAACCAACCTTTGTTCATTCTATCTCTGTCATAGTTGCTGGCGTATCTATCCGGAATTACCGTCCCGTTAAAATTGCTATAAGTAAATTCATCCCAAACATGAACCCAATTTTTATCAGGTTTATCTTTGGTCCAAAAATGCCCGTCACCGAATTGATTAAATACCATGTCTTTAATTACCGCAATACCACGCTTGTGGCTTTCGTTAATTAGATTTAAATATTCGTCATTTGTTCCGTATCTTAAATCAATATTGTAAAAATCGGTTATAGAGTACCCGTGATAAGAGTAAATTGGCATGTTGCTTTGTAACATCGGCATAGACCATATTGCAGTAAAGCCCATATCTTTTATATAGTCTAACTTGTTTAAAATACCGGCAATATCTCCTCCGTGTCTAAATCTCACATCACTTCTGTCTGCTTTTTGAAAATAACCTTTAACGCTGTCGTTGTTTTTATTTCCGTTTGCAAATCTATCAGGCGTAATTAAATAAATTACATCTGCAGTATTAATTTCTAGTCTTTTGTAATCTTTCTTTTTTGCTCGCAATTCATAACTAAATTTAAATGATTTTTTTCCTTTGGTAAACGAAAACAACATTAAACCGGGTTTTGCCGATTTTTCTATTTTGAGGTTAATAAATAAATAATTTTTATTGTCGGTAGTATCAATTCCGGTAATTTTAACCCCATCATACTCTAAATAAGGTGTAAAATCGGCAATTTTGTTACCGTGTAACATTATTTGTAAATCCTGATATTCCATACCGGTAAACCAAAACGGGGGTTCAATATTTTGAATTTGATTTTGAGCGGTAAGAGTTGTACTAAATAATAAAATAAAAAATAATAATAAGTTTTTCTTCATTTTTATACCGATTTAATTTTGTTCAATTTTTAAATATACAAAAAATTACAATAAGGTTAAATGATAAAGGATGAGTGTTTTAGCTTTTAATAGCTTAAGATTTTGGTAACTTGTGACTCAAAAAACAATTATAAACGTAATTACGAGCCACAAGTTAAAATTAAATATGAGCATCAAAAATTATTAAAACAAATCCGTTTTTACTTAAGCGGAGAGATTGCATCTATACCTTTTGGCATAGGTAAATAAAACATAACGGGTAACACCGTTCCGTCTTTTTTTAATACTCTATCAACTTTCTTTTTAATTATTACACTATGTTCTATAAAAATATCATCGTCAATAACTGAACCGAAAATATAAGAAGTTCCTTTTATTGTTACATTGTTACCTATAATTAAAGGATTTTCATCGCTTCCGGTCATGTTAACACTAGATTCTATTCTACAGTTATTGCCGATTTTAATTTTACCTTTAATGATATTGTTCCACAAAATTTCAACATCATTACCAATAACAAATTCTTGATGAGTAAAAGTGCTTAAATGTACATTTTCCCAAATTTTAACATTTTCACCAAAAATTACGTTTCCTTCAATAAAAGTGTTTTTGGCTATATTTAGGTTGTAGTTTAATTTTACTCCTTTACCGATATAAACACCCTTACCAATTCTAATATCTAGTGGAATTCCTTTGGCATCCATTTCAATAATTTGTTCAATAACGGTATCATGTATAAAAAAATCGTCCGGGTCATCTACCTCTACAATGTCTTTAATTTTATTGTAAGCAATTGAACGTGCAATTGATTCCATTTCTTTCAAGACGGATTTATTATTAAATCCCATAATAACATGCTGCTCTTTGGGGCTAACAGCAGAAACGGTTAGTCCGTTTTGATTGAAAATAGAAATTAAATCTGTAATATAAATTTCTTTTTGAGCATTATTATTCTTAATATCATAAATTAATTTTGATAAGTAATTATATTTAAATGCGTAAACTCCGCTATTAAATTCGTTATTGTTTATTAAATCATCTTTAGAATATGAGTAGGTTTTACCGTGAAAATTAAGTAAATAAGGTTTATCTGAAGGGAGTTTCAAAATATCTTTATGTTCAATAATTTCGATTACTTTTCCAAAATCTTCACCAGAACTGTTACCGTTAATATCGGTATTTTTTACGCGAACAATTCTACCATAACTATTTTCTTCAGCTTTACCCTCATATAAACCGGTTAAAACCATCATATCAGATTTTGATTCTTTAAATTTATCTGCAAACATTTTAACGGTTTTGTCATCCAATAATCCCATATCTCCGGCATATACATATACGATGCCGTCATATTTAGATTGATCGATGGTTTCCAAACCTACTTGAACAGCGTGACCGGTTCCTAGTTGTTCAGATTGGTGTGCAAAAACCGTGTTATCTTTTTTGCCAATAACTTTAATAACGTCTTCTGCTTTAATACCGACAACTAAAACCAGATTAACATTATCAAGAGCGTTAACACATGCGTCTGCTACACGCTGAACGGTTGGAATACCCCAAATTTTATGTAACATTTTTGAAGTGTGAGATTTAATTCTTTTACCGTGGCCGGCTGCCAAAATAATAGCGGTTTCTTTGCAGCCATAATTAATGCTGCTTGAATATTCTTTTATTAAGCTATTTACAACTTCGTTATTGCTCATTTAAGCCCCTATAAAATTAAATTATTAAATAAAATAAACTTTAAATTACTTATTACATTTAATATTTGCTAAAAAAAAATTAAATTGCATAATTAAAATAAGGAAATAATGCAAGAATGAAAAAAAGATTGATAGTTGTTTTTTGTTTTGTTTTGATTTCAGGTATTTTAACGGCACAAACACGCTCGTTTGGTTTGGGTATTATGGGAGGTGATCCTTCGGGAATAAACGGTAAATATTACTTAAATTCAATAAATGCTGTTGAAGTCGGTTTAGGTGTCGGAGTTTTTGGCGGTGATAATTCTTTTGCAATGCATATTGACTATTTATATCATAATCATGATTTAATTAAAGCAAGTGAAAAGTTTCCGGTCTTCTACGGGTTTTGTATTAGAATTCGTTCAAAAGAAGAAGCAGAATTTGGTTTAGGAGTAAGAGGCGTTATCGGTATTCAATGGGTTAGTCAAACTGTGCCAATCGATATATTTTTACATGTTGCTCCGGTATTTAAGCTTTTACCGGCAACAAAATTTGGTGTTGATGGTGCGCTCGGAGTAAGATACTATTTTTAATAACAAATAATTCGGGGAGGAATTATGAATCATTTAGTACGTATTAAAG